>JBAUTA010001333.1:0-1645 GCA_049581985.1 Kovacikia sp. | reverse complement strand
GGATTAAGACAAACAGAAAATGATTGAGATGTCCCATATGCGTCTCCTTCCCTTGATGCAAGCATCACATTGTGCGAAAAAGCAAAAGTCAGCGAATTTTGAGAACATTTAATCCTGTGGTTTTCGTAGAATGACCGATCAATCCACTGAAGTCTGGCAAACCCGCGATCGCTTCTTAGCACTCCACTCGCGCTGGATGACATTAATCGGTGAGCACCTAGAAGACCCCCAGGGCAATCTGTTGGACTATTGGCGGATCGAGAAAGCTGATTCGGTTATCGTGTTACCCATTCAGGGCGATCGCATCCTGCTCTCCTCCCCTACCTATCGCCCTGGCATTGGACAAGTCACGCTGGATTTTCCAGGCGGTCGAGTGCCAGCAGGACAAACACCAGAACAGGGGGCGATCTCAACCCTGAAACGAGAGCTAGGTTTTGAAGCCGCCTCAATTATGCAACTACTTCCCCTCAACACCGAAGGCTGGGCTGTCAATAGCTCTTTCTCTAACCAGAAACTGTATGGGTTTGTCGCTCACCTTGACAACAGCGCAAACCCTTCTGGTGAGGGGACTGGCTCGATTGATTCAGTCTCTCTCACTGACGTTCAGAACTTACTTCAAAAACTCACTTGTCTACAGTGCCGTGTTGTTTTGCTGGAATGGTGGCTAAATTCCTGACTATAGCTTTATAACTTTATAACTTTATAGCTATGTAGCTTTAAAAAAGATAGAATGGAAGGGATCAAAACCCTAGCCTGTTTTTTGAGGTGCTCACTTTTGAGAGGGTTCAGTATTCTTTCTGCCGCTATATTTTCCTCAGTCTGACCGAGCGTAACCCTCAACCTAAAGCAGTTACTAATATGCAACCCTTGCCCTCCCTTCAAATTGGTCAACATATTGCCCGCTATCCCATCATTCAAGGCGGTATGGGCATTCGCATCTCTGGGGCAAAGCTGGCGGCGGCTGTTGCCAATGCGGGGGGCATTGGGGTCATTTCTGCGGTCGGTTTAGGGTTAAATTCACCCTACTTTGATATTTCTCAACGCAATGTAGGCAAGCGCAGAGAGCAGTTTTTTGAGGCCAATCGGCTGGCACTTATTGATGAAATTAGAGCAGCCCGTGCCCTCAGCCCGAACGGGATTCTGGGCATCAATGCGATGGTAGTAGCCCAAGACTATGAAACCCTGGTGCGTACAGCCGCAGAAGAAGGCATCAATCTGATTATTTCCGGTGCGGGGTTGCCGCTACCATTGCCGGAATATACTGCCGCGTATCCAGAAGTGGCTTTAGTGCCGATTGTCTCCAGTACCCGTGCCGCCCGAATTATTTGCCGTAAATGGGAACGCATGTATGGAAGGCTACCAGACGCTTTTGTCGTAGAAAATCCCAACTCGGCAGGAGGACATTTAGGCGCAAAGCCTGAGGAACTAGGTGATCGCGCTTTAGACGCAGAACAGGTCATCCCCGAATTAGTGGCCTACCTACAAGAAGAATTCAGCCAATCCATTCCGGTGATTGCCGCAGGTGGGGTCTGGGATCGCTCAGACATTGTCAAGATGCTGGCCTTAGGGGGTGTAATTAAAAGTGAAAGTTCCTGTCAAAGAATGGATAGAAGCTATGATGCATAGGACATCCAAACAATGGAGG
>JBAUTA010001332.1:0-1933 GCA_049581985.1 Kovacikia sp. | reverse complement strand
GAAGTTGTGAGGTGTCATAACTTGATAGTAGTACCAATTTAAAAAATGAAGGTTGCAGATGGGGGTGTGGGGGCTTCGCCCCCAGCCAGGGGTTTTACCCCTGCACCCCGTCCCCAATCTGCCCTGTTCGCTATTTAAATTGGGTATAACGATCAATTCCCAGCCTGGGGAAGCTGGCAATCGTAAAGTTCTGGCATCGATTCGGGATATAGGAAAAAGCCCAGATCTCCAGGGAGGCTAAAGTTTTGGTGGAGGCGATACCAGAAGTAGGAAAATTGCATTCCGGCATCAATGCCATCGCCTTGAACAGAATGCTCCCAGGTTTCTGGAGTATTGCAGGGGGCTTTGAGTAGAAAAATATGGCGTTTTGAGATTAATTTTTTGGGGTAAATCCAGCAGTTTTGGCAATCCCCAGTGGGCGAACGATCGTCAGATTGCTCAATCCCGTTTCTTCAAAAATTTCTCGATGGAGTGCCTGTTCCATGGATTCTCCCGGTTCGACTCCGCCCCCCGGTATTTGGAGCGGGGCTTCAGCGCAATCAGGGTGTTTGAACAGTAAAAGTTGATAGAAACCTGGCTCAGACTGTCTGATAATGTAAGCTCCAACGGCAATTCTGGTGGGTATTGTCATCCAATTACGCTCGCGATCGGGACATTGTTGGTTAACATCACCTTTCTGAACAGCTATTTCGTAGAAAGTATCCGGTTTTAGGTCTGCCGTAGGAGCTGGAATCCAGACCCCACCAGGCAAAACAAATTGCAAAATTGTTCGCAAAGCCGCTGGAGTTAGCGCAAAATAAGAAGACTCATCAGCTTGTAGGAATCATGCCCGATATCTCCGTTGATACAGCAAAGGTTCGCGATCGACTGATTGATAGCTACTACGAGTTATCTTCATTGGAACAACTGATGGTGCAGTTGTTTTCAGTGATTTATGAACCGATCAGTCGGGCTTCCTTTGTCCTTTGCTTGAATCAGGTGGGAGCGCAGGACAAAAACGGAAAACTATTTACGGCTACGACCCTTAAGCCTTTTATCGATCGCCTGCTGGAATTAGGCTTACTGGTTCAGGGGGGTGGGCTGGGTCCGCAATGCCACCCATTGCTAACGGAGGTGGCTACCCGTGATGCGGTGCGTGTCAGACGGTTTGAAACCTTAGCCAAGGTGGTTCAGGAAAGACTGCCCGTATCGACTCGTTGGAAGGGTGGACCCCGTTATTTCACGGGTAGGCGGCAACTGATGCGGGAGGTCCGGATTGGGATCTATCGCCAGGATTTCAAGTTTATTAACCAACAGCTTGAAGATTACGCCAAATATAACTACGCCAAAGACCCATTTTTGATCGATGAAATTTACCAGGAGATTTGCAATAACCCCTTTGATCCCGAATGGTTCCGCACCCTGCCCAAGGAGATCTACGAGAGTGCGTTGGTCAGCATTCTGAACGATTCCATGCTGAATCTAGTGCCCGCTAATGAAGCATTTGGCTTGCTTCAGGAAAGTGCCGCTAAAGTCGGGAAGCTGGATTCGGTGTTGCTGCCTGTTCTTTTGATCGAGCAATTGATGTTGCGAGGTCGATTGCCGGAAGCTGATCGAGAAGTGGAACGCATTTCTAATCTGTATTCCAATAATTTTGATCCATTGAGGGGTTGGCTGGAATTTCTGCGCGGAGAAAATGGACCAGCGATCGCCCACTACACCAGCGGCTTGCAAGCGCTCAAAAAAGGCACTGGCAAAAAGAAAATTTTCTTCCACGCGATGGGGGGCTTGTTTTTTGTCCTGGCGTTGCTGAAAGAGGGGTCCCGCGATCGTCTCAATGAAGCGGTCACCTATGCAAAGCTTTCCCGAGAGTCTAAACACTGGCTCAGTCCAACCTATGGCGTGCTGGAAAGTGTGATCAAAATCCAGCAGGGGGATCTTTCCCAGAAGGAAT
>JBAUTA010001331.1:0-2059 GCA_049581985.1 Kovacikia sp. | reverse complement strand
GTGCTGGCTGATCCATCGGTGAAAATGCTGACGCTAAATATCAGCAGGGCGTTGGTATTGTTGGGTCGGGTATCAGATAGCCATTGCTTGATGTCGTCGTTGAGGCGCGATCGCAGATCATTTGTTGCCCGCATTGGGTCTTGATTTGCGGGAATGCTGACGCGAGGACCCAACAGCACCGGTAAGGTGGAGAGCAGTGTATCCTGGTCATTGGGCGCGACAGCCAGGGCAAAGGCGTAACGGCAGGTAATGCGCAGATCGTAAGGTTTGCCGGATTGCTGAGGCAATAAGGTAGCAAACAGGGTAGATAGGTGATCGGCAAGCGGGCGACTGATCGGTTCGGTGCGAGTGACAGGGCGATTGCTGACGATGTCCAGAATGGCTATATCCCAGCGATGCGCGTTTACCAGCAGGGGAATGGCGCTGTTGCGGAAGCGGACGATGGGTGTTTGGTAAACGAATAGCGGGTTCGTGGTTCTACTGGGCAGCAGTTGCTGGTTGCGAGTCAACCAGATGGCTCCCCAAGCGCTTTGCTGCTGAATGATGTCCAGGTCGGGAATGCTTAGGATGCGATCGGGAATGGCAGATTCGCCAAACACTGGATCACGAGCGGCATCCTCTGGCGACTTCTTCTGGAAGGAATAGGTTTGGGTATTGGCGGTGCTCGCGGTGGATTGCAGGGCGTATCCAGGGACGATCGCAGTTGGGAATGGGATCTGTGCATCTTCGCGATTGATGGCGACGGTTTTGATGTCACCATCAATCGCTTCATTAACGACGTAATAGGCGTCTCCAGATTGGACACGGTGAGTCTCGGCGACGAGCTGCCAACGTTTCCAGGCATCTGCAACTCGACCGACCAGGGTTTCAAAGGCCGAGATCGCGGCGTGGGTGACTTTGGCATTGGGGGATGGACGGGTCAACGTCTGCAAGTCGGGCAGCAGTTGCGGATACTTGAGGGCGAAATCCACTAGGGTGGTAAACAGGGTCGGAGGGGTGGTGACATTGTCGGTATCGGTGGTTTCCGGTGGTGGCGCGTTATAGCGAACCGTGCTGACGATAGCGTCTTGAGCCACATCCAGGTGTTCGTAAACGTAGGTGTATTGCCATTCGCGAATTTTCTGCGGGTCCTGCAGGCTATCCGGATCTGGCTCAGCGCGTTGCAGCACCAGTGAGGGCGGCATGGGATAGGAGCGCAGCGGCACGGGGATGGTGACATCGCCCATGAGGTTGGCATTGGCCAGGGCATTGGTTTGATCGGAGCCGACGCGATCAATCGGCAGCACAAAACTCAGCCAGGAGGAGGCTTGATAATTGTTGATACCATTGACATCAACAATGTCGTGCTCCAGTTCATTGATCCGGAACAGGAGTGGCAGGGCTAAATGTTCCAGTTTTTTCGGCGTTTTGGTGTCGAAGAAGAAGGTGAGGTAGGACGTTCCTGCGTCCAATGGCACTTTTGCTGAGGAGAGGACAAAATCCACATCTCGCAGGGCTGGGTTGAGTGTGCCATCTGCCTGCTTCTGGATTACGGGCTGACCCACCAAACGCGGCGGATTGTCCCAGTTCGGCGGCTGATGTGCAAATGATACGTCAACGCTGTACTGGATGATCGTCTCAATGTCGTAGGCGTTCACCAAATTAATCAGCAACTGTTGCTTCAGCAAGTCGGCAGCGATCGCGCGTTGCTTTTCTGGGCTACCCGGCTCCAGGAGGTGAGTGACTTGCTTTTGGATGGCATCGGCCAGGGTTTCTTTGTGCTCCAAAATCAAATGTACAGTGTCGGGATGGATCGGTTTAGCAGCCAGCACGATCGCCGGATCGAGAAAGGCTTCCACGGCTACCAGGAAGTCTCGCGCCAGTACGTTGAGATCGATCGCCTGTACCTGTTTGGTTTCCGCCGCCAGTTGCAACTCTGCACCGGGGTCTGCACCACGCTGATAGCGACTCACGGGTACGGTGCCCGCGCATAACGTTGTTGCCAGCGGGGGTAGGCTGAAGAAGAATGGCATTTCCTTCCGAATGTTGTACTGGATGCCGGTTTCGCCCAGATGTACGG
>JBAUTA010001330.1:0-3724 GCA_049581985.1 Kovacikia sp. | reverse complement strand
TAGCCCCGGATGCATGGGCAAAATAGGTCACGCAACAAGACGATGTGACAGTTCTGGACATTGTAGGATCGGATTTTCAGTGGGTTAGCCGTGAAAATGACGTTATCATGAAGGTTCATAGTCCGGTTCACGGTGACTTTCTGATTCTGACCGAGCTACAGTTGCGCTATACCGACAAGATGCCGCTCAGAATGAGAGCTTATGCAGCGCTAGCGCAAGAGAAATATAAGTTGCCTGTTTATCCGGTGTTGGTCAATATTTTACCGCCCTCCAAAACAACGGTCGTGAGCGATCGCTTTGAGTCCGATTTTCTGGGGCTTCAGGCTAGACAAGATTTTCGCGTGATCAATCTCTGGGAAGTTGATGCTGAAATCGTGTTTGAGCAATCGCTAGATACGCTGTTGCCGTTTGTTCCGGTGCTCAATGGTGGCGGGAATGAGCAAACCGTTAGACGGGCTTTGGTGCAGCTACAACAGAATGAGCAATTGGTTGAGCTGGCGGGTAAGGGATCAGAGTCGCCTCGTCACCCTCCCCTAAGAACCGGACTTGACACTTTCGCATCATCCGGCTCAAGCCTCATGCAACGCATCTCCCACTGTGGACATGACGGTGGCAGGATTTATGGAGATGTAACAGATTGTGTACATCGTCCGTTCCGCCTTCTGCCACTCCAACAATGTGATGCAGTTGTAAATCTTCGCCATTGAACAGGTGTTCTCCACATTCTGGACACTTCCACTTCTGGTTTGCAGCTATTTTGTGGTATTTGCTGCTTCTGTCCCAATACTTTTTGCCAGCATTTGTTTGGCGAGATGCCCAGTAGTCTTTTAGGGATGGGTCATCGGGGCTGTTCGTCCCTTTAACCTGGATATGCCTTTCGATGTGTATGTCTGAGGCTCGGCTTAGGTAGACAACTTTGTCGTTCCCTCGCCTATCCTTCGTCTTGCCATAAAACACGCAATTGTAGTTGCCTTGGGATCTGAAGTACTTCTTCATTACCCATCTGGCTCCTTTATTGGGATGTCTGTGTCTTGCCCATTGGTAGCTTGCTCTCCATAGGTGGTAATCCAGATAATGAAAAGCTTCACTGCTTGTACCTATTCTGTAGAAGTTCCCAAACCCTCTGATAATAGGGTTGAGGACACTGATAACGTCGAAGGGGTCTGAGTTTGTATGGTTTTTAAGCCATCCTCTGATTTCCCTTAGTTTCGTTAGGAGCTTTTTCCTTTCCGGCCTACAGAGAGTTTTGCCTTTGAATTGACGGATGTTGAACCCGAGAAAGTCGAAACCTTCAGAGATGTGTCTGATGTGGGTCTTTTCTTCATTCAGTTCTAATCCTCTATCCTTTAGCCACTTTTCTATTACCGGTTTGATTTGCTCCAGATCTTCTTTCGTTGTTGCTGTGACTATAAAGTCATCGGCGTAGCGAATGTATCCATACTTTTGGCTTTTCCTGTGTTCTGTCTTAACGTTACCCGCCGCTTTGTTGGTGTATTTGTACGTTTTTGTTTTCTCGTACGTGGATAACAGAGATCCGAGACCATGGAGGGCAATGTTGGCTAGAAGCGGTGAAATTATCCCGCCTTGAGGTGTTCCACTTTCGGTATGGTTGAAAACCTGTGCTTCTACATATCCTGCTTTTAGCCATTGTCTGATGAGTTCTCTAGCAGGTATTGCTCCCAGTGTCTTCATCAGATATTCGTGGTCAATGTTGTCAAAGCAACCCTTGATGTCGGCATCTAGTATCCACTCATCGCGTCCCTTACTTACCCTGTTATGGATTTGTTCGATAGCATCGTGGACACTTCTGCCGGGTCGAAAACCGTAGCTAGTTGCCTCGAATTGGCTTTCCCAGCTTGGTTCCAGGGCGTTTTTGACCATCGCCTGTAAGATGCGGTCTTTGATGGTGGGAATACCTAGAGGTCGCTGTTTTCCATTTGCCTTTGGGATGTACACCCGCTTGGCTGGTTTAACTTTCCAGGCTTTCAGGGATATTAGTTGTGAGACTAATTCCCATCTGTCTTGGTGGGTCAGGGCGACTTTGCCATCAATACCCGCTGTTCGCTTCCCTTGGTTCTCTTGGGTTACTCTTCTTATTGATAAAAGCAGGTTGGCTTGACTTTTAAGCATTAGTTTCATTAGGCTTCTGACCTTTTTCCACTGTTGCTCTTTCGTTGCCCGAAATATTCTCTGTCTCAGGTTTCTCACCCTTTTCTTGACGGATCTCCAGTTGATCTCCGACCATTTCGAGGGTGCTTTGGCTCCAATTTCGTTGCCGAATCTATCTTTCACCTTAGTTTGATTCCCTTACGTTGTCTATTTCGTTGAGACCATGTGGAAGTCTGCTACCTTTCGGCATGAGGCAAATTTTGAACCCCTATTCTCGGCATTACCCAAGACATTCGCTTTCTCCACCTTCCTTTACCCTCTGAGTAATTCGGCCTTGCTTACGTTTGGCTTACTCCCTAAATCGACCTTTTTTGGGAGAACTCATAGGGCTTACCCTGTTCGCACTGTTGAACTATTTTTTTTTTTTTTCCGTTTTAGGTGCTGTCTATACCCCGGTAGGTTTTGTTGTCTCCTTGTCTGGGACGATTCCTCTTCCCAGACCTACCTACGTGCCTTTTGGCTACAGCGTGTCAGCCCTTTCGCTGTTTAAGCATCACGAGGCTTAATTTTAATCAACAGTTCATTTTCATTCACCATGACGGATTCCCCTTGCGGTTTACCATAATTGGGCTATTCGATTTACCGCTTTCGTGGCTTGCATTCCTCTGGTTTCATTGTTTACTATCAGAGTAGCCAGAGTCAGTGACTCTTTTACGGAGGGACAGGCAAAGGAGATTACCTGGATGACTCGGGTCATCATTTCAACAGTGCGCTTTCAGGTCGCACAGAATCTCTATTAGGGTTCTTCGCCAGCTTCGTGCTGGAGACAGAGCTGGTACAGCAGATTATGAGGTGGGACATGACGGTACTACGTGAATCGCCCTGGTATCTGGAAATTCAACAAGAATGCGAACTGCGCGGTGAGCAGCGTGGCAGACTTGAGGGCGAACAATCCGTCATTCTTCGCCAACTTGCTCGACGCATCGGCAACGTGCCCTTAGACCAACAGGCTCAGATTAAATCTTTATCTATCTATCAGCTTGAAGCCCTGGCTGAGGCGCTCTTAGGCTTCTCGCAACCAGATGAGTTGACCAATTGGCTAAATTCTAACCAAGACTGAGACGATCGCTCGTCCTCCGCCTACTAGCGCGTCGCGTGGGCACCCTCCCCGCTAACGTCGAAGCCCAAGTTCAGGCGCTAGCGTTGTCCCAGCTTGAGGCTTTAGGTGAAGCGCTGCTGGATTTTGTGGCGTTGGATGATTTGATGGGATGGTTGCGAGGGCAATAGCGGGGGCTGGGCGAGTGGTGATTGCACGGTGAGAGTTGGCAAGTAAAATGGGTGAGCAAATAGGCTGCCCTTGAGTATTTTGTAACTATGCCAACGACGCCTCATACTGAAAAACACTTTACAGCTTCAGAAACAGTTAGAGACATCGTAATCGGGATGTCCGATGGCTTAACTGTCCCTTTTGCCCTAGCAGCCGGATTATCTGGAGCAGTAAATTCTACCCATATCGTAGTTACAGCAGGACTCGCTGAGATTGCGGCTGGCTCAATTGCGATGGGCTTAGGCGGTTATCTTGCTGCCAAAACTGACTTTGAGCACTATGCCAGCG
>JBAUTA010001329.1:0-4602 GCA_049581985.1 Kovacikia sp. | reverse complement strand
GACAAGGGGCAGGTGATTTATTGTGGACGGCCTGCTAATTATTTTCAGCCACCTAAGTTAGAGGTGCGATCGCGGCTGCGCCAACAGTGGAATATTCCGGCTGATGCGGTCCTCTGTTTTACCGCCGCCCGGATTGATATCATCAAAGGCTACCAGTATCAGATTGCTGCAATTAAACAGCTCAAGCAAACCCCGGTTTGGCCTAAACTTTATTTCGCCTGGGCCGGAAAAGGAACGCTAGAAGATCATTTCAAGCAAGCCGTCAAGCAAGCAGGTGTAGACGATCGGATCAGGTTTCTAGGAGAACTGGATGCCATTGATGACTGGTTAGATGCCAGCGATATATTTGTCTTGCCGTCCGAGTCAGAAGGGTTACCCCTAGCGATGATAGAAGCAATGGCAAAGGGATTGCCGGTTGCAGCCTCAGCTGTCAGTGGTGTACCAGAAGGCTTGGGAGAGACGGGGAAATTATTGACCTCGCCACTCTATGATTCCAGAACGCTGATTCAGGAGTTGGTGACCACCCTGCAAACCTGGGCAGGGGATGCCCAATTACGCCAACAGGTCGGGAAATCTAGCAAGCAACGGGCAGAACAGATGTTTCGGGAGGAACGGATGGTTGAGGAGACGATCGCCGTGATTCAGGACGCGATCGCCAACTTTACCAAAACTTCATAAACCGTGTTGTTAGAAACACCTACCTTTTGCAGCTAAATTTGCTGAAATTGTAACAGCAAATCAATCGCCCATCCCTCCCAGAAAACCTTTTCCCAAGTTGCTTAAGGGTTAAATCCAGCTTGTATGGCTGGCAGTTTGCCTATGCTGCGCAGGGAGGAAATTTCTAATTTTCTTATTTGCCTTTCTCTTAGTCCTCCAGGGATCTGTCAAGCCTTTTTGCAGGGTTGAAAACCCTCAAAACGCCCGTGATCTGGGTTTTGTAGATTCGAGGGATAGCTCAAATCTATCCTGACAGACTACTAGTACAACAAAAATAAAGTTTTGAAAGAGGTGAAGGGGTAGAACCCCTTCTTGGGGGCGAAGCCCCCACTCCCCCAAAGTGCAAAATTGATGATTTGCAACCCGGGTTCTATTTGTCTGCAAGTCAGAGGGAGCGGGGATTGCGTTCCCAAAATCATCTTCAAATTTATTGGAATTTAATTGCATTTACCTACCAGGAGAAAAAACGTGCTCACTTCGTTTCAGAAGCTGGCGATCTCGGCAAGCTGGATAGCAACAGGTTTCGCTGTAATAGATGCTGGCATAGCTCAGGCATACAGTTTTACCTTCCAGCAAGAATTGACATCAAATGGAACTTTATCAGGCGAATTTTCTGGCACAGATATCAACGGCAATGGTCAGCTAGACGCGACAGAATTCGCCACCTTTACCTCCACATTCCAGGGATCTGAGCCAGGATTTCTAACCGCTACCTGGGGGCTAACAAATCTGGCTCCGTTTAGCTACTTCATTGGTCCAGCCAACTACACCTTTTGGGTCACTGCTCCTGCCACCAATCCCCTGGATGGGCGAGGTTGGAGGAGTAATACCGAACTAGGAGATACGGTTGTAGGCTATGCCTTAAGTCAAAATGGTCCAATCTCCGGTCGCTACTTTGCTCAAGATTCACTGGCCTTCACCGCCGCCGAACCCGTCCCTGAACCAACGACGATCGCTGGCATAGCCCTCGCGGGTGCAGGGTTATCTTATATTCGACGACGGAAAAAGTAGATGGTTGGGAGAGGGGGAGAGAGAGGGAGAGGGGGTGGAACTCTCTGCCTAGAGGTATCCCTCCCAGTCACCCCTTCCTCCAGTCACCCCTTCTGTAGTTAATTACGCTTATACCGTTTTTATATGAAGCTGCATCTTATTTGACCCCCGGCTGTCGCCGTCCCCTTTGCCAAGGGGGACTATAGGGGGTGCTTGTTTTGGCGCGTCTTCATATTTGATTGGTATTACTTATTTGCTCGTCACTTAGGTAACAGGTTCCCTGCGCTATTTTAGTGTGGGGACTTTTTAACTGGTGCAATCTATACAAAACCTGAACCGTACCTGGCCTTTAATATTTTTCTGTAATCGGCTTGCGGAGATATTGGCTGGTAGCGATCGTCACCTTCGCTTCCGAATCGCTTGCTAAATCCAGTTAATATCACCTAATGAGACAATCCCTTAAAAAAATCCTGGTTGGTACAGCCTGCTTCTTTCTGATTTTTGTGGTAGCAGTTGCTGGCTATGTTCTAGCAGGGTGGAGCTTGCTAGATGCAATCTATATGGTGGTCATCACTGTCTTTGGCGTAGGCTTCGGCGAGATAGGACCCATGACCCCGCCGCTGCGAGTTTTCACGATATTCGTAATTGTTGCAGGGTATACCTCTGTCGTCTACATCGTCGGCGGATTCCTCCAAATGGTAGCGGAGGGTGAGTTAAACAAAGCATTGGGAGCAAGACGTATGACGCGGGAAATTGCAAATTTGGAGGAACATATCATCATCTGTGGCTTTGGTCGGATTGGCCAGATTTTGGCGCGTAAGCTGATAGACGCCAAGATCCCATTTGTGGTCATAGACAATGATCCCGATCGCGCCGCCGCCGCAGAAGCAAGAGGCTATCTCGTGCGTCTGGGAAATGCCTCCGATGAAGTGATTTTAGATTCTGTCGGGATCGATCGGGCAAGGGCACTGGCAACCGTGTTACCTGACGATGCCATTAATGTCTTTATTACCCTGACTGCCCGAAATCTCAATGCTGAGCTAATTATCCTGGCACGGGGTGAATTTCCCACTACTGAAAAAAAGCTGCGTCAGGCAGGTGCGGATCACGTCGTCTTACCCGCAGAAATTGGTGCCTTTCGCATGTCCCAAATCATTACTCATCCGGCATCCCTCAACTTTCTGGAAGAAAGCGATGGGCGGCGATCGATCAATGAGCTACTGGCTCAGATTGATCTTCAGATTGATGAACTGCTGATCCCCCCAGGATCAGCCCTGATCGGCACCAGTATTGGAACGGTTGAAGTCCGTGGGCATGGCACCTACCTGATTGTGGCACTGCGACGGGCAGATGGCTCCACTCTGGTTCATCCGAGTCATGATATTTTTCTGCACCAGGGAGACACCGTGATTGTAATGGGCCATCGAGGCGATATTCCCCGATTCGCCGCCGAATATGCCTTGAAACGGCAACTGCAATATCGAGGAGCACGACACCGAAAGTAGAGGAAGGGAGTAGGAGAGAGAGCGCAGTGAAAAGTGAATGTCTCCACTCCTACTCCCTACTCCCTACTCCTACTCCCTACTCCCTACTCCTACTCCCTACTCCCTAC
The DNA here is from genome assembly GCA_049581985.1 of Kovacikia sp. Lineage (GTDB taxonomy): Bacteria > Cyanobacteriota > Cyanobacteriia > Leptolyngbyales > Leptolyngbyaceae > Kovacikia. The sequence goes on along the minus strand of JBAUTA010001329.1, from coordinate 1,283 downwards.
TCCTACTCCCTACTCCCTACTCCCTACTCCCTACTCCCTACTCCTACTCCCTACTCCCTACTTCCTACTTCCTACTCCCTACTCCCTACTCCCTACTCCCTACTCCCTAAGTCTCTCCAATTCCTCTCGCAAAGAGAGAGGCGCATAGCCCAACTCAAATGCTTTGGAACTGTCCAGTGAAACATCGGGGGGACGGAGGGCTGCCATTTTTACGTCCTGTTGATGACAGGCTTTCAACCCAGAGGCAGGCAAGTTCAATACTTCGACCATCAGGTGACCAAAGTCATAACGAGAGATCCGCTCTTTGCCGCCAAGATGAATCAGTCCATGTATCTGCTGGAGTGCCAGAAGAAGCCCTTTGGCAGCCGTAGTGCCGCTAACGGGAGTGCGAACTTCATCCACAAATAGTTTCAGTTCCCGCCCTTCTTTCAGGGTTTGAATGAAGGGTTGCAGGAAACTGCTGGCGGTGGCTGGCACCGCTCCAAACATCAGCGGCATCCGACAAATGGCTGTTTGGGGATAACGGCTGAGCATCTCGTTTTCTGCCAGGACTTTTTGTTCCCCATAGCGGTTGATGGGAGAGACGCGATCGGTTTCCCGGTAGGGCGGGTTTAAGCCATCGAACACCTGATCCGTAGAGGAAAAGGCGCAGGGAATTGCGGCGTCTGCACACAATCCAGCAACATTGCTAGCCAGGGTGACATTGAGCAGATGGGATGCTTCCGGTTGCTCCTGACAACGGTTGAGATTAGCCTGCGCTGCCAGATGGATCACGGCATCGGGCTGGACTGTCTGGAAGAGAGTTTTGAGATCCTGAAAGTTTCTCAGGTCAACGTGAAGGGGGGTTGCACCGGGAAGATTGAGCGGTCGGGAAAGGTAGGTTCCATGAACTTCCCAATCAGCAGCAGCAACCTGGCAAAGATTCCAACCGAGAAACCCGCTGGCTCCCGTAATCAGGAGTTTTTGCATAAAATCCCTTTATCCAGATGTTTTCTACTGCCCTAATATTCTAGTGGTCTGTCAAGCCTGTTTTGAGGGTTTTCAACCCTTCAAAACCCCTGGAGTATGGGGTTTATAGATTTGAGTGCCCCCCAAATCTATCCTGACGGACTACTAGTGTTGCAAATCATAAATTTTGCAACATGGGGGAGTGGGGGCTTCGCCCCCAAAAGGGGGTTTCCCCCCTTTACCCCCCTCCAAAACTTTCGTTTTGGTCTACTAGGTCCCGCCCGCACCCAGTCCTAATCAATAGGGATACGGCTATAAATTAACGTGAGTTCGAT
>JBAUTA010001328.1:0-1769 GCA_049581985.1 Kovacikia sp. | reverse complement strand
GGGAGGAACCATCAGCTTTTATAGCCAGGGAGAAGGCTACGGTTCAACCGTCACGTTTACAGTCCCCCTGTACTCATTGGTGCCCGCCACCTAGCAGCCTGCCGAGGAGACTCTCCTCGTTCCCAGGATCCTCCTGGGAATGCCTATCTGAAGGCTCTGCCTGGTAACGAGAATTTCGATTACTCCGACAGGCTGCTTGTACAACAAAAATAAAGTTTTGAAGGGGGGGGGTAGATAGGCAATGAGCTAGGCCCCAGCGAATGGAATTCGCGATCACCGATAGCCAGGTTAATCCCTTAATTACTCCAAATACTTCTGCAACAACAAATTCAACCTTTCCCTGGCTGCCTGGGAGACCTTATCTAAAGGTGTCAAAATCGCATACTTCAAGGCGGAGTGAGCATCAGATTCAGGCGGGTTTTCGGTCAGGCGACGAACGGTTTCTTGAATCACCTTTTGGGCATTGACCGCATTGCGCTGGAGGTTAGCAATTACCATTTCAACGGTGACGTTATCGTGGTCGGGGTGCCAGCAGTCGTAATCCGTAACAAGTGCCAGCGTTGCGTAAGCGATTTCTGCTTCCCGTGCCAGTTTTGCTTCTGGCAGGTTAGTCATGCCAATAATGGTTGCGCCCCAACTACGATACAAATTCGATTCGGCTTTCGTAGAAAACGCCGGACCTTCCATACAAACGTAGGTGCCTCCATGATGCAGCGTTACATCTGTCAGATTCAGGCTGGCAACCGCATCTGCCAGAATTTTTGCCAACTGGGGGCAAACTGGATCGCCAAACGCAATGTGGGCAACGATGCCCTCTCCAAAAAAGGTAGAGATGCGATTTTTGGTGCGATCGATGAATTGGTCTGGAACCACCATATCCAGTGGCTTTGCCTCTTCTTTGAGGGAGCCTACGGCTGAAGCAGAGATCAAATATTGGACACCAAGGCTTTTCATAGCATAAATATTTGCCCGGAAGGGAAGCTCTGAGGGGAGTAAATGATGATTACGTCCATGTCTTGCCAGAAATGCCACCCGTGTTCCATCCAGCGTCCCCAAAATCAGCGCGTCAGACGGTTGACCAAAGGGGGTATCAATTTGTACCTCTTCTACATCCTTCAGCGTTTCCATTTTATAGAGTCCGCTACCGCCAATAATGCCGATCTTTGCCTGCGCCATGCTGCTTCTCCTGCGACCGCTGAACCAACCCTGTCATTCTACAGTTTTGGGGAAAGGTGTGGGGAGTAGAATCCAGGGTGGGAAACAGGGGAGGGAGTACGGTCTGATCAAGTTCTTGCCGCTACTTTGTTCTTTTGTTAGCATGACCCACAGGTGGGAAGAATAGAGTCAAGGCTGCTTGTCATCTTCTCCAAAGGTAAGTAGGGTGCACAGCCATTGACCGCTACATGTACGGAGATCTTCGGCACAGCGGATTGTCGAAACTCCCTTAACCTATTCTACCGATGCAAAAATTTTTTCCCGTTTTGTTTCCTCATCATTCAGCAGCAATTGCCTTACAACCAAGCACGATCACAGAGGTGGAGGGGGTGCTGTCCCAGTTAGGTTTCCATTCTCCCCGTCCGGCGATTGTGGTAGTGGGGGGAGCTAGGGAGTTAAGGAACTACCATATTGCCCGCCTGCATACTCTTTTCGCTAAGGTATTGGTTCCCCTCGCCGAAGCGATAGGGGCAGTGGTCATTGATGGCGGAACGGATACGGGTGTTATGCGCATGATGGGAGTTGCCCGGCAAAGAGCAAAGGCTACATTTCCG
>JBAUTA010001327.1:0-1744 GCA_049581985.1 Kovacikia sp. | reverse complement strand
GGCCTGTTGTGGGCATTTGGATGACGAGCTTGGGCATCTCAACGATGGCATTCAACCTGAATGGGTTTAACTTCAACCACTCCATCGTGGACAGCCAAGGCAACGTCATCAATACTTGGGCCGATGTGTTGAACCGCGCCAATTTGGGATTTGAAGTGATGCACGAGAGAAATGCGCACAACTTCCCCCTCGATTTGGCTGCGGGTGAGTCTGCTCCTGTGGCAATGACCGCTCCTGCGATTAACGGCTAATCTCGAACTGAGTTAAGTCTTCAAGAAGCGCCCCTCGTTGAGGGGCGCTTCTTGTTTTGCGTCTGCTCTAATCTCTTTATCGCTATTTGGTTTTTGCAGGTTCTAAAACCATCCAGGGGATTTGATGCGATCGCCCAATGCTCGACTGGCTCAACTGCAACAGCTGGGGCTACGCTTGTTTCCCACTTCCTCAACGCTACAATCATGGAGAGGCTCCGATCGTAATTATTGAGTCTGCCTGCGATCGCACAGTCACTATCCTGCAAAAATTCGTTCATTGTTTAATCTTTAACAGCCAAATCTGAATGATTCAGGACAGATTCTATGGTCATAACTCCATCTCAAGTTAGAGAGCCAGCCACTAAATCCTTGCAGTTTGGTTTGCAGGGAATTCGCTGGGAGACTTTTCAAAAATTGATGCGCGATCTTAGTCAGGACTGTGGTTGCCAAATTACCTACGATCAAGACAATCAATTGTTATTAATTTCTCAACATAGCCAAAATGGATCGAATAGGGTTATTACCCTCAATACTTTGACATGGGAAACGTTTGAAGATTTAATAGCCGATGTGGAAGGAAGTCGGGGCTGGAGATTTGTGTATGACAATGGAGTACTCGAAATTAGAATGCCGTTGCAAGAACACGAAGAACCTAAGGAATTACTGGTAGATTTCATTACGGTTCTTGTAGATGAGCTGGGACTTGAAATGAGAAAATTAGGCTCATTAACACTAAAAAGAGAAGACTTAAATCGTGCTATTGAGCCAGATTCTTGCTGCTATATTCAGAATGAGGCACTGGTTAGAGGCAAGAATAGCCTTGATTTAAGCATGTTGCCGCCGCCAGATTTAGCAGTGGAATCGGATCATACAAATTCTTCACTGAATAAGTTCAATATTTATGCAGCTCTTGGAGTACCGGAACTTTGGCTATATCGAAAGCAAAAAATTGAGGTGTATCTATTAACAGAAAAGCGTTATGAATTAAGCGATACGAGCTTGGCATTGCCTCTGTTTCCCATTAAAGCGGCGGCAGCTTTGATTGAGCAAAATGGGACACTAGGTCAGCGTGCAATTGTGCGTCTATTTCGGGCACAAATTCAGGAACTTTTGAAAGCTCGTTAGCTCACAATTATTTTTCTTTTAGATTTTCAACTAGACGCACTGGTATAAAACCGCAGCGCAAATCGCCAAAATAGATGGGTGCTGTACAGGAGCGCTAACGCCAATAGTCCAGATCCTGCAACCCATGCCCAATCTGCACGATTCAGCATTACTTGGGCCGGAACGGTCGTCAGCACCACAATGGGAACCACGAAGCTAAAGAAAAATCGATAGCTGGCTGGGTACGCCACAATCGGGAAGCGGCCTGCTTCCACTAGACCCCGCAGCACTTCCGTCACGTTGTAGATTTTGACAAACCAGATGCTGGTCGCCCCCAACATAAACCAGAGACTATACAGGCTGATAAATCCAAACCCTAAGGGAATGAG
>JBAUTA010001326.1:0-2509 GCA_049581985.1 Kovacikia sp. | reverse complement strand
AACGGTGGCAGAAATTGCTCCATTGCAGCAGATTACACTCCACGCAAAAGAAGCGAAAGTTCCTCAACCTATTCCCATCAAAGCGGCCCCGGTCGTCCCCCCATCTTCGAGTCCATCGGTAATCGCTCCTGCGGCCCCTGCTTCTCAACCCAAGACACCGTAAGCCCTACCTACGATGCAAGAATGGATAAAAGCAAAAGCGGTTCGTGAAGAATCTGAGTAGTTGCATCCAGGACTGCATGGGCCTATGGATGTCCTTTAGCCGGTTAGGGGGTACACACAACGGATGCCACAATGGGGCATAACAGCCAGAAGTTAGGTAGGTTTTATGGTGCGCGGTTATCTTCAGGAAAAAAAATCAATTTTACGGGTAGGCGGGAAGGACGCCCGTGACTTTCTCCATCGGCTCATTTCCTGCAACGTACGGACCCTCAAGGTGGATCAAGTCATTTCTGGGACGCTTCTAAAAGCCAGTGGCAAGTTAATCGCCTACTTCCATATCTACGGATTGGACGAATCCACCTTTGCTTTAGTCACTCCTCAGTCCTGCATTGATGAACTCCATGCCACCCTAGACCGCTTGGTTTTCACGGAGAAACTAACGTTTACTAGGGAGGACCAGACCAGTCTTCTGATGGTGGTAGATAGTTCTCCAGAAACTCTGTTTAATCTCACTGACCAACAGCATCAAGAACAAGAACTAGGAAGCTGCACCGTTCGGGTAGGAGCACTCGGTCATCATCGATTCCAGGTGTGGGTAAAAGCAGAAGACTCTGCTCTCTTGGAAGCTACTTTGCAACAGGCGGGAATTCAGGAAATGAAATCTGTGGAATATGCCGCCTTCCGTATCCAACATGGCCTGCCGGAGTGGGAACAGGAACTAGACTCGACGGTGATACCCGTTGGTCTGCGCCTAGACCAAGCTTTAGATCCCGATAAAGGCTGCTATACCGGACAGGAAATCGTCTCCAAGATGAGTTTTATTGGCCACCCTCCTCATGTACTTTTGGGATTGAAAGTTCAGGGAACACCTGCTGTGGGCAGTAAAGCCTTAAAAGGGGAAACCATTGTCGGGACGGTAACTTCTGCCGCTCCTGGCTTGGCCCTTCTATGCGCTCGTTGGGAACGGACAACTCCAGGCGAGCAGGTGATAGTTGCAAGTGAAGGACAGATGCTACAGGCAGAAGTTGTGGCGCTGCCCATGCTCACTATTTAAAAATATCCAGATATAACGAGATATTGCCTATGGAAGCTTTTAGCGATGAACTTCAGAATCAATTTTGAGGGAAACACTTATACCCATTCTTGATTGCATGAAATATTATGCACGGGTTGAGCGCAGCCGAGACCCGACCCATATTTCAATCGAATGAGAAATTCTCTAACTTGTTATCTTCCAAAAGCATTTCTATTACTTCTCGCAGATATTCTTGCAACTCGTCCAAAGTCTCTCCCTGGGAATGCGCCCCAGAAAATCCAGGAACGTAGCCAACATAGAGCTTAGTGTCGGAATCTCTCTCAACGACAGCAGTGAACGTTTTCATAGATCAACATTGAAGCTGTTTCAGTTATTTGCAGCATAGCATTTGTGCTCGGGTGTACTTAAATGTACGGTGCTACATACTCATAAGAGTACGGCGTCTTTAGCCTAAGCTAACACCAAAATACTTTCCACTTCCGTATTCCCAAACTGGCTGATGGTTTCAAAGTCGTCTCGCAAAATTTGGACAATCTTAGATGTTGGGCTATTGCCAATGCGTAGGTACACGAATTTTGGTGGATGACCATAGAGAAGGCTGCGCTGATGAAAATCAGAATCTTTGGAGACAATTACAAAACTATTCGCTTTAGCATATTCCCAAATAAGCATGTCATCAGTGTTGGTTAAGCCTAATGTTTTCATGTGTGCGGAATCGGGGTATAAATCTTTAATCCTAGGGATAATCCGGTCAGAAAGGTTTTCGTCCAACAGCAGTTTCACAAAGATGCCACAAACAACTTTTTCTCACGGTCAGCAGCGAAAGCAAGACAGGCTTTGATATCTTCCGAAGTTAGTTCAGAGAAATCTTCCAGAATTTCTGCTTCTGTCATGCCACCTGCCAGATACTCTAAGACGTCGTAGACAGTGATCCGCATCCCACGGATACAGGGCTTGCCACTACGTTTTCCAGGTTCAATGGTGATGATGTCGTGATAATCCATAAAGCGGCTGTTGATAGAAATATTGACTTACATTGTAACGGGGCTAGCCATTCCATGAATCTCGTTCTTGATTGACATATTCTTGCGCATCAATACCTTGCCAGATTTCTTTCCCCAGCCCTTCTAGCTCCATAATGCTGCGCTTGGGTTTTTGAGTTATACGGCGACGCACAATGGAGGCTAACTCCTCTAACAAGCGGAGTTGCTCATCTGGTGTAAGATTCTCGACTTGTTGGAGGTACCCTTTCAGGGGGTTTTCAAGTTTGCTAAGGGACGAGAACGGAAAACTCTGCTACGTTAAACCATA
>JBAUTA010001325.1:0-1908 GCA_049581985.1 Kovacikia sp. | reverse complement strand
TTCTAAACTGGTCATTGATAATGGCAACTAGACAATCTTTAGAGTCGCTGGCAAACACGATTCAGGCAGTTACTTCTCCGTTTCGGAATTATTTGATTGAGCTACATCAAACCTATCAAGCTCTGGATGAAGGCAAGGTTGCAGATTACATTCCGGAACTAGCACGGGCGAACCCTGATTGGTTTGGAATTTCGATCGCGACCACGAGCGGTCAAATTTATGAAGTGGGAGATTGCCAGCAACTTTTTACGATTCAATCCATCTCTAAAGCCTTTGTCTTTGGCATGGCATTGGAAGATCATGGACGCGAGTTTGTACTCACGAAGGTTGGAGTCGAACCAACAGGCGAAGCATTTAACGCCATCATTCTGGATGAAACCACCAACCGTCCCTACAACCCAATGGTGAATGCAGGCGCGATCGCGACTGCGGATTTAATTCAGGGTGAGAATGCGACGGAGCGGCTGAAGCGGATTCTAGAAATGTTTCGTCGCTACACCGGACGCGATCTGTATGTAGATATGCCAGTTTCCCTCTCAGAACGCGCAACCGGCAACCGCAATCGGGCGATCGCATATTTGATGAACAACTTCGGGATGATTAGCGATCGCATCGAAGAAACTCTCGATCTCTATTTCCAGCAATGTTCTATTCTAGTGAGTTGCCATGATTTAGCGGTGATGGCAGCCACATTAGCGAATGGTGGAGTGAATCCAATTACGGGAGAGCGGGCGATCGACAGTCGCTATGTTCAGGATGTTCTCAGCGTCATGCACACCTGCGGCATGTACGACTATGCAGGAGAGTGGGCATATCGAGTCGGCATTCCAGCCAAAAGTGGAGTGGGCGGAGGCATCACCGCCGTCGTACCGAATCGCTTAGGAATTGGCACATTCTCACCGCCTCTGGATATCAAAGGGAATAGCGTGCGAGGTATCAAAGTCTGTGAAACACTCACCCAAGACTTTGGTTTACATCTCTACAATGCAGCTCCATCCAAGTTTGATTTGACCGCGTGGCTTGAAAATCGTGATGTAGAAGAGACAATCGCCTATTCATAAAACCTATCATTCAAAATCGAGTTCGTCCCATGAAAAAATTTGCTGCCATCAAACTGCACGACTTATCAAACCTGCTGACGGCTCGTCTTTCTAGACACATTGTTCTATGGGTATTTGCCAGTCTTGTAGTCATTGAAGCAATTATTCTAATCCCGTCCGTACAGCGGCGAGAACGGGAAATACTGAACCAAATTCGACAGGTGTCATCGGGAAAAGTATTTTGGATTGCAACGACGTATCCAAACATATCAGCCAGGGCATTTCTCGATCGAGTCCAGCAACTGCAAAAAGACCCAATGCTGCAAATTCTCGGTGGAGCCGTTTACACGTCTGATGGGCAATTGATTGGCACATTTGGCGAAAAACCTGCCCTAAATCATGCGGGCGTGATGGCAGACAATCCGATGAGTTTTGAAGCCAGCGATCGCCCCATGCAAAACAGTGATCGCTACGATGCTTCCTGGCTAATTCCTCATACAGGCGGCAATCATATTTTGGTGATTCGCCACAACGCTTCCAGTACCCGCTCAGAAATCTTTGCCTTTATTTTTCGGGCCACAGGGATGGTTCTGATTATTTCTGCCGTTCTGACCGTGACAACGCTGGCAGCCTTAGCGATTACAGTGATCACTCCAATCCTTCGCCTTCGAGAAGACTTAATTGCAGCCGGGGAAGCGATCAGTAAGGATCAGCCAACGCCTTTGTTCTACTCGGCGATCGTGAAACGTCATGATGAACTCGGAGACGTAATTGCCGCGTTTAACCAAATGTTTAAGCAGATCTGGCAAGCGATGGTAAAACGCAAACAAGCGGAGCAGGCGCTGGCAGAGGCAAACCAGGAAATCAC
>JBAUTA010001324.1:0-4654 GCA_049581985.1 Kovacikia sp. | reverse complement strand
CCGTACCACTTTGAAAAGCGACTATTCTTACTTCGAGAGATCGCGCTTTCAGATAAGATTGAAAAAAGCTCGAAATCATGTATGCCTGCTAACGAGATTGCAGATGCTCTCGAACAGCTACAGATTAAGTATTGAGAGCGGTTATCCTAGTGTTGCAAATCATAAATTTGTAATATGGGGGTATGGGGGCCTAGCCCCCAGAAGGGGGGTTCCCCCCTCTACTCCTCCAAAACCTTCGTTTTGGTTTACTAGGCATATCTAGGGATATTTATTGCGCTGCATCCATTGAGGGAGTTTATGACCGATACAGAGATTTTCGATAAAGTTCAGAAAATTGTAGCTGACCAACTGGGCGTTGATGCCAGCGACGTCAAGCCTGAGGCTAGCTTTGCAAACGACCTGGGAGCCGACTCCCTGGATACGGTGGAGCTGGTAATGGCACTGGAAGAAGAATTTGACATTGAAATCCCAGACGAAGCCGCAGAAGAGATTGCCACGGTGCAATCAGCCGTCGATTATATCGGCAAGAAAGTCACTGCATCTGCATAATTGAAGTTAGGAGCTAGGAATTAAAAATTTTATCCCTTTAGTCCCTAGCCCCTAGCCTCTTCTCTCGATCACCTGACCTCCTCTATTGAGACCATGACAAGTGTTGACCGTAAGCGTGTCGTTGTTACAGGACTGGGCGCGATTACACCCATTGGGAATACTCTGACCGAATATTGGGAAGGGTTAATTAGTGCCCGTAATGGGATTGGTCCCATTACTTTGTTTGATGCGTCCCGGCATGATTGTCGGATTGCTGGAGAAGTAAAGGGGTTTGATCCTCATACTTACCTGGATCGTAAAGACGCCAAACGGATGGATCGGTTCGCTCAGTTTGCCGTTTCTGCCAGCAGCCAGGCGATCGCCGATGCCCGGTTTGTGATCAACGACTTAAATGCTGAGCAGGTAGGTGTCCTCATCGGTACTGGGATTGGTGGCCTGAAAGTGCTGGAAGACCAGCAGGAAATTTACCTGACGAAGGGCCCCGATCGCTGTAGCCCGTTTATGATCCCTATGATGATTGCCAATATGGCGGCGGGTTTAACCGCCATTCATACCGGGGCAAAGGGGCCTAACTCCTGTTCGGTAACCGCCTGTGCAGCAGGTTCTAACGCGATCGGAGATGCCTTTCGATTAGTCCAACAGGGCTATGCTCAGGCCATGATTTGTGGTGGCACCGAAGCGGCGGTGACCCCACTCTCGGTCGCTGGTTTTGCTGCCTGTAGAGCAATGTCAACTCGTAATGATGATCCCACCCATGCTAGCCGTCCATTTGACCAGGATCGGGATGGGTTTGTATTGGGTGAAGGGGCTGGAATCCTCATCATTGAAGAACTGGAATGTGCCCTGGCACGGGGTGCCCGGATTTATGCTGAAATCGTTGGCTATGGCATGACCTGTGATGCTTACCACATGACTTCTCCAGTTCCAGGCGGTGAAGGCGCAGCAAGGGCAATATCGCTGGCATTGAAAGATGCCAGGCTGACTCCCGATCAGGTCAGCTATATCAATGCCCACGGCACCAGTACGCCTGCAAACGACTCTACTGAGACGGCTGCGATGAAAAAGGCTTTGGGAGAACACGCTTATAACGTGGCCGTGAGTTCAACCAAGTCAATGACGGGGCATCTCTTAGGTGGGTCCGGGGGAATTGAGGCCGTTGCTACGGTAATGGCGGTTGCCCACGATCGCGTCCCGCCCACGATTAATCTAGAAAATCCCGATCCGGCCTGTGACCTGGACTATGTGCCGAACCATAGTCGAGAGCAAACGGTGGAAGTGGCGTTGTCCAACTCCTTTGGCTTTGGTGGTCATAATGTGACGCTGGCCTTCAAGAAGTATCGCCCGTAATCGGCAATCGGGAGGCTGAAATGGTAAGCTGTTAGGCGATGTTCTCATGTCTTGATTGCGTGAGAAACGTTTTTGTTTGGCAAAAATCGCCGCAGAAAATCCCCTTGCCCTACTCAGGACTTTAAGTTATGACGACGACTGTTCGCTTCCCCATTGATCTCGGTGCTTATAAGCCACTGACGCTAGATCCTACGAACCCAACTCTGACGGACGAGCAACGGGAAACCCTGAAAGCCAATATTCAGCTTTTCCGTGATGCGATCATTTTCTTTACCGCTACCGGGGCTGCAAGAGGTGTGGGCGGGCACAGCGGCGGTCCCTACGACACGGTGCCTGAAGTCGTAATTTTAGACTCCCTCTTTCGAAGTGCCCCCGATCAGTTTGTCCCCATCTTCTTCGATGAAGCGGGACATCGGGTTGCTACCCAATACCTGATGTCAGTTATTAATGGTGATCTCCCCGCTGAACAGTTGACCCACTATCGGGAAGCCCACTCCCATTTGCCTGGTCACCCCGAACTGGGGCTGACTGCTGGTGTTAAGTTTAGCTCTGGACGGTTGGGGCACCTGTGGCCCTATGTCAATGGGGTGGCGCTGGCACATCCCGGTAAGACAGTCTTTTGCCTCGGTTCTGACGGTTCCCAGCAGGAGGGAGATGACGCGGAGGCAGCCCGGTTTGCAGTTGCCCAACACGTTAACGTCAAGCTGATTATTGATGACAATGATGTGACGATCGCGGGCCATCCCTCCAAATATCTGCCGGGATATAGCGTTGCCAAAACTCTGGCAGGGCATGGGCTGAAGGTGCTGGAAGGTGACGGCGAAGACTTAGATGACCTGTATGCCCGCATCTGTGAAGCAGTCAACACGCCGGGACCGATCGCCGTCGTCAACAAACGCCCAATGGCAGTGGGCATTGAAGGACTGGAAGGCTCCACCCATGGGCATGATGTGATTTCGGTGAAGCTGGCGCTTGCCTATCTGGAAAAGCGGGGCTTAACTGAGGCTGTGGAATTTTTGAAGGCGATCCAGGCACCTAAAAATACTTATAGTTTCCTGGGTTCTGGCGATAAGTGGGACTCTAACCGGAACGTCTTTGGGGATGCGGTCAACTCGGTTCTCGTTCGCCTGAGTGAGGCGGAGCGAAAGGCGAAGGTGGTTGTCATTGATAGTGACCTGGAAGGCTCCTGTGGCTTGAAAAAGATTCACGATGCCCATCCAGAAGTCTTTATTCCGTCTGGCATTATGGAGCGGGGCAACCTTTCAGCTGCGGCTGGTTTTGGCATGGAAAAAGGGAAGCAGGGAATTTTTGCGACCTTCGCCGCCTTCCTGGAAATGTGTATTTCAGAGATCACGATGGCGCGGCTCAACTATTCCAACCTTCTGTGTCATTTCTCCCACTCTGGCATTGACGATATGGCAGACAACACCTGCCATTTCGGTCTGAATAACTTCTTCGCCGATAACGGCTTGGATGACGGCTACGACACTAAACTTTATTTTCCGGCCGATGCTGCCCAAATGAAAGCCGTCGTTGAATCCGTGTTCTTCGATCCAGGGCTGCGATTTATTTTCTCCACCCGTTCTAAAACCCCCAATATTCTGGATGCGAACGGTAGAGATCTGCATGGGGAGGGTTATCAGTTTGTTGCCGGTAAGGATGAAGTGGTCAGGGAAGGAACGGCTGGCTACATTGTTGCTTTCGGGGACGCCCTCTACCGCGCGGTGGATGCGGCGGAACGACTGAAGCAGGAAGGGATTGATGTAGGGGTGATCAACAAACCCACTCTTAATGTGGTTGATGAGGAAGCGATCGCAAAAGTCGGCAAAGCCCCCTTTGTTGTGGTTGTCGAGGCATTCAACCGCAAAACAGGTTTGGGTAGTCGATATGGCACCTGGCTTCTGGAGCGTGGGTTCACTCCCAAATATGCCTACCTTGGCACTCATAAAGAAGGCTGTGGCGGATTGTGGGAACAGTACCCCCACCAGGGCATTGATCCCGTCGGCATCATCACAAAAGTCAAGGAACTAGTACAACAAAAATAAAGTTTTGCAAGGGGTGCAGGTGTAGAACCCCTTCGCCCCTTCTCAGGGGCGAAGCTCCCACTTGCCCTGCTGCAAAATTTAGGGTTTGCATCACCAGTCGGCTAATTTTGCCTGCTTTGTAGAGCGGGTTTTTCTGGAGTCAGGTGCAGGAGGTACTGCCCCCTGCACCCCATTAATCTATCAACTACCGATCGGCAAACGGTTGATTGGTAGTTTGTCATGGAGTTTACTTTCTTGCCCGTAGGGCCGCTACATTCAATTTTCCTGGGGAGCGTCAAGTAACCGTTTAGACCGTAAGTTGAAATTTTTACGATGAGAATTCCCGTTTGTTCATGCTCAATGTGATTGAGGCGGCGAAATCTGTTATCATAAGCTACTGTCGCCTGGAGAGGTGGCTGAGTGGTCGAAAGCGGCAGATTGCTAATCTGTTGTAGGAACGGTAACGCCCTACCGAGGGTTCGAATCCCTCCCTCTCCGTTTAATTCCTAGCCCCATACCTACCCCTATCCCCTTGGGTTTTCTGTGCTAATCAGGAGCCATTAAGGTTCAGGCAGGGCACTGCTTTATTTTGCCTTATACGCCAGACTCACAAATAACCTTTGAAGGAAGACGGACTGTAACGGTTGTGCCTGCTCCAGCTTCGCTTTTTATAAAAATTTGTCCCTGATGTAGATCAACACACTTTTTAACGACGGCTAGCCCCAGTCCTGTCC
>JBAUTA010001323.1:0-1879 GCA_049581985.1 Kovacikia sp. | reverse complement strand
GCTATATAGAATTGGCATAATCAAAGTGTCTAAAATCAAGCTCCCACTCAGCCAAAACGCTAGTGTTAGCAGTATCATCATCTGCCACGTTGGTTTTTTCGAAAAAATTCTAGAAAACATAGTCATTTGATTTACCTTTCGAGCGTTCTATCTTCAGCTTATCGAATGAATTAAAGGAAAACTCTGAAATCAATACAAAGGTAATAATATAGCTGTAGCCCTATGGGTTTGGACAGGCTGCAGGGGTGAAACTCCTGACTGGGGGAAACGCCCCCACTTCCCCTTTAATCCCCCTGTCCTAATGAAACTGGAGATCGCTATAATTGAGCCTGCTAAAACCAAAATCAAAACCTGGTAGAAGGCCACCAGGTTAAAGTTGTAGTAGATAAAAAATCAAAACAATAGAAGTTGGTTAATTAACACAAACCCTACACTCGTCAGTAACAAGGCAAATAATAATTCCTCCTTTTCTTGGAGAGAGTTTTTCAGATGCCAACTGGCAGAAACCAGCTAAACTGCGTTACACGAAGTACGCAAAAGCCACAAAACACAATTAGGCAGACAACTAACCCACTTACAGACCAACTGACTGATGTAGAGAGCTTCGGGAAGGGGACACAGTCCCGAAAGCCAGCGCTTAGAAGAGGATAACTGCTCTCTGTGCCCACTTAAAACCATAACATCAGAAATGTTTGCTCGCATATATCCTTTATGGAAGTTCACCTGTAAATAAACAAGGAAACAAACGGTTTAAAAAAAGACAAATTTGAGGGGGCAACTTAACAATTAAGTAGACGATCGCTGAGCAATCTTACTTACTTAATGGGATCGAGGCAGCAAGGCCAAAGGAGAAAGCAACAGGCAAAACATCCTACTTAATAGATGACCCATCATCATATTGTCCTGATTTGCTAAAACTAAAGAATTCTATCCATCTAAAGAGCATATGAACATTCGTCAGTTCTGGCTGACAACCGCACTGGCTTTATCGGTAAGTCTTTTAGGAAATTTCTCTGCCCAGGCAGTCAAGTTATCAGATGGCTCTATTGCCTTTGCTCAACCCCCTCGTCTGGTGGGGGCAACGGCAACTCAAAAAACTGCCTATGCTTGGGGTTCAACCTATTATTTCACCTTGAACCTGTTAGCCGATGCGGGCGAACCGTTACAGAAAGTTATCATCTCCCCGGAGCCAAATGTCGATTATGCTCGGTTTGACCTTAGGGATACGGTGGCATTTGAAGGAGATCGCGATCGCTCCGAAGCAAGATTGCCCATCCAGGCGGCCACAATCGATCCCAAAACAAAAGCGATCACCATCACATTTGACCCGCCCATCAATCCTGGAAAAACGCTTACAGTTGCACTCTACGCCAATCGTAATCCCAGCACAGGCGGTGTTTACCTGTATGGAGTGACTGCTTTTCCCGCAGGAGAGAAGTCCTACGGACAGTTTTTAGGATACGGGCGGATTCACATCTCCGATCGCTGGAATCGATTCTTTTTCAGAGGGCCAGGTCGGTGGTAGGAGGGAACTTTCATCCCCCGTTGCCCAGCCCTCATCCCTCATCCTTCAGGTAGCCTGCTGCAACACAGTTCTCCAGCAACTGCTGGACAAAAGACCAGAGAGCGGGAGCACCCGTCTTGAGGGGAGTCAAGCGATGAAGCACACGATCGCGGGTAATTCCGTAAAGTTGCCAGGTGCCACCCTGGGTTTGCTGGTTGTGCAAAATTGGCTGCAAGCGATCAAGAGAAGCTGCAAACAGGGCAGTCGGGGTTTCCTGTGCTTCAAATTCCTCCCACAGGGTGCGAAGCTCAGTTGCCTGATCAACCGGCAAAAGCCCGAAGAGGCGATCGGCGGCGGCTGCCTCCCGCAACGCTT
>JBAUTA010001322.1:0-10722 GCA_049581985.1 Kovacikia sp. | reverse complement strand
TGCCTCACATTTCTGTACTTCACCCAAGTGCAAACCGCTATAGGATCACTATAGATAAAGCCAGCAGGCTGGGCCTGTCTCAAAATCCCCCTGATTTGAGACTAGGATAGAATCGGCGTAAGTTGTTACCAGCAGTATCTAACATGGTTGTTAAACCAGAGTGGTTAAGGGTTAAAGCACCCCAGTGGGAACGGGTGGGTAGCGTTAAGGAAATTCTACGGGATTTAGGGCTGAACACGGTTTGTGAAGAGGCGTCCTGCCCCAATATTGGGGAATGTTTTAACAACGGCACTGCCACTTTCTTAATCATGGGACCTGCCTGTACCCGTGCCTGCCCCTATTGCGATATTGATTTTGAAAAAAAGCCGAAGCCGCTCGATCCTACTGAGCCAGAACGGTTGGCGGAAGCAGTGCGGCGGATGAAGCTGAACCACGTTGTCATCACTTCAGTCAACCGGGATGATCTTGCGGATGGCGGTGCATCCCAGTTTGATCGCTGTATCCATGCCATTCGCGCTGTTTCACCGGGAACCACGATCGAGGTTCTAATTCCTGATCTGTGCGCTAATTGGGAAGCACTGGCGATGATTTTAGCGGCAAAGCCAGAAGTGCTCAATCACAATACGGAAACCATTCCCCGCTTGTATCGTCGGGTTCGCCCCCAGGGGGACTATGGCCGATCGCTAGAATTGTTGCGCCGCGCCCGCGAGTTGACTCCCCAGATCTATACCAAAACAGGCATTATGGTGGGGTTAGGGGAAACCAACGAAGAAGTAAAACAGGTCATGCAGGACCTCCGGGCAGTAGACTGCGACATTCTCACGATCGGGCAGTATCTCCAACCTAGCCAAAAGCATCTGGGCGTAACAGATTTTATTCCTCCAGAACAGTTCGATGAGTGGAGAGACTATGGCGAATTTTTGGGCTTTTTGCAGGTTGTTTCCTCTCCCCTGACGCGTAGTTCCTACCATGCCGAGCAGGTCAGGACTTTGATGGAGCGCTATCCGAGGGTTGACAGTTGAACATCGAGAGCTGAGAGTTAAGAATTATGAGCGATTCAGAATCCTCCCTTTCCCCTCTCACCCCTCCTGCCTCCTTTTTCACTCCGGATTCCCCAACGCTTACCCTGGCAGTTATTGGCGCGGGGGCGTGGGGAAGCACTCTGGCTGGACTTGCCGCCGCTGGGGGACATCGGGTGCGGGTGTGGTCACGACGGCATGGCGATCGCCTGCAAACCGTATTGGATGGGGCAGATATCGTCATCTCAGCCATATCGATGAAGGGGGTGAGAGCGGTTGTTGAGCAGGTGCAAGCGGTTGGGGTAAACCCCCACGCGATTTTTGTCACGGCAACGAAAGGTCTGGATCCAGAGTCGGATGGTGAAACGCCGTTACCCCTACTGCCCTCCCAACTTTGGCAGGCAGCGTTTCCGACTCATCCAGTCGTGGTTTTATCGGGACCGAACCTTTCCAAGGAAATCCAACAGGGATTGCCCGCTGCGACAGTGGTTGCCAGTCAAACGATGGCTGCGGCTGAGACAGTTCAGATGGCCCTCTCTTCTGCTAGTTTTCGGGTTTATACCAATCCAGATGCACTTGGGGTGGAACTGGGGGGGACGTTGAAGAATGTCATCGCGATCGCGGTTGGCACCTGTGATGGGTTGCAACTAGGGACTAACGCCAAGGCTGCCCTGGTGACCCGTGGCTTAGCGGAGATCATTCGAGTCGGCAGCTATTGGGGAGCCAAACCCGAAACATTCTACGGGCTTTCAGGTTTAGGAGATTTGCTGGCAACCTGCAACAGTTCCCTCAGCCGCAACTATCAGGTCGGGTATGGGCTGGCTCAGGAGAAATCCCTAGCTGAGGTGCTGGCCCATTTGGAGGGAACTGCTGAAGGCATTAATACCACCCGTGTGCTGATTCATCTGGCCTCTCAACAGGACATAGCAATCCCTATTTCCCATCAGGTCGATCGCCTGTTGAAAGGCGAGATTACGGCTCAGGCAGCGGTAGAAGCCCTGATGCTGAGGGATTATAAGGCAGAGGTTCGTTAGCAGGGGGAGGATAGCAGCAAGGCACCAGGCAAAAAAAGACGAGAAGATGGGCAGACGGACATTTGCACCCTGGGGGAGAGAAGGGAACCCCTCCTCCAAAACTTTCGTTTTAGTCTACACACGATGATGGAAGGGTGGGATGATGGGGTTCCCTCCTCCAAAACTCTCGTCCTCCGACCCCTATTACCTAACCCTATGCCGTACCTGGATATTGTTGAGCAGTTATTCCGTAATCCACCGATTCCCTATGAGCCAGCCAAGCATTCATTAAAGGCCTGGGCGATGTATTGCCTACGAGATAGGGGCTTCAAAGTGATCTATGCAGAGAAAGCTGATTTTGCCATTGAGGCTAAGGGGGGTGAAAAAACCTATTTCCGCGTAACGGAGGAAACTCCAGATCTATCGGAAGGTAAAGCTGTATGGATTGTGCATGACTCAGCGACAAACCAAACCCGCGTTATCGCGCCTTCGGCACAGGCATAAAAGGAGAGACCGGGGAGGAGGGTAGTTTAACCTTTGAGGCGGATTGTCGGGTCGCCCGATCGACCATTTTCCCGGAACGCCCGCGTGAAGTTGGGCGCAGCGGAGCCGTTACATGGGTTAATGTCAGCATTTCCTGAACTTCTTCCCGCAGGGAACGGTCAGAGGTGTGCAAATCAATCAGAGTCAGGCCAACCCCCAAGAGGAGGGAGGCAACTCCGATAACAAATAGCCCCAATGCTGCCACAATCAACCAATCTACATTGATCAAAGCCCTTAGAGCCATGGTCAAAATACTTCCGATCGAAAACAGTAAGGCATAGTGGGTTGCCAGCAAACTGTAGTGAGTTACCTGATAACGGCGCTGGAGCCGACGCAAAGTTTTTTTAGCCTGAAGCGAATGAACTTCTCGAGGAGAAACCCCGTTATTAGCAGTACGGGGGGCGTTTTCCGCTTCTAGCAAATTGGCATACCAGTGACTAGCCGTTTGCAGTTTCTCTTCGGCAGCAGCGTGACGCATTCCCAAACGCCCCCATGCCAGTGCGCAGACAACGGTCATCAATACCGAGTTCAAAATTAGCTGAATTAATTGAGTTGTCTGCTCAACGCTCATAGAAACTTCCTGGCTATGGTTGACGATCGGGGGTGGGAGAACTGCGTGTCGTCAAAAAAATTAGTCGGGCGGATCAGTACAATTGTATCATCATTGGTTATTCTACAGGGTGTGACAGTCCTGGATCATCGGTGAACAGAGGGCGTTGGGAAAGTCTTTCTCTGGCAGGAAAGTCTCTTCACAATCCATCGCAGAATTGCTTAGGAGCTCTAACTAATATTATTCAGAAACACTATTCAGGAACACTATATAGTATTGGATTCTACTTTCCATTGTCTCCTTTTATAGAGTTTAATTTGTAAATCAGGTCACTAAGCCACGCTAAATATAGCGGTTTATAATCTGATTTTCCTTAAAGTCAGCCAGCAACATCAGCAACATCATCGGGATAGCGATAGCCAGCCAGAGGTGGGAACCCCTACACCTCGTCCTACCCAGGCTAGCTGCGGTCAGAACCGATTCAGGGATCTCGTCATTACAGCCGCTTGCGGTCGAGTGGGCTACGCCCCACCCGACTCACCTCTCAGCCAGGGAAGTACAGCCGCTTGCGGCCGAGTGGGCTATGCCCCACCCGATTCACCTCTCAGCCAGGGAAGTACAGCCGCTTGCGGTCGAGTGGGCTATGCCCCACCCGACTCACCTCTCAGCCAGGGAAGCGGTTTATTTTTACAGCGGGGGTTAACCATTCTGAAAACCGCTGTAAATGGGTAGAAGAATTGCTATAGTGCTGCTTAACCTGGATGGCAAAAGGAGGTCTGGCATTGAGTTTACTGGGAAATCTGATCTGGCTCGTTTTCGGTGGGTTTATCAGCGGCATTGGCTACATTATTGGCGGGTTAGGAACCTGTCTGACCATTATTGGCATCCCTTTTGGGATTGAGGCTATTAAAATCGGGTTTGCAACCTTTACTCCTTTTGGCCGAGAAGTGGTCAGAAATTCTGGCGCTGACAGCACGCTGGCGCTTATTCTTAACATTGTCTGGATTGTGTTGTTTGGTTGGGGCATCGCTCTATCCCACCTGCTTTGGGGGGTGTTGTTGGCGATTACGATCGTCGGGCTTCCCTTTGCAAAACAGCACTTTAAGCTTTTAACCCTGGCACTCTGGCCCTTTGGTCACGATTTGGTCAGGAAGTAAGGATCGCGAATTAAATAGCATTGCCAACTTCAATCTAAGGGCTTAGCATTCGGGCGAAAACCTTGTCGATGACCGCAAGCATCCCTGCCGAATGCCAGGCCCCTATGGTCGATCTAATTTATAGGACGGGAGGGCTGGGGAACCGGATAAAAACTGGCTTCAGTCGTGGGATACAGAACGGTTCCCGCGAGGCTGGCAAACCTCAGAGTCTTATCCTAGTCATCAAAGCATAAGCTATAATACAAACATGCTAATTCTTGAGTTCAAAACCTACGGTAAAGCTAGTCAGCGAGACGCTATTGATGAGGCGTTGCGGACTGCCAAGTTCATCCAGAACAAGTGTTTGCGTTACTGGATGGATAACAAGGGTGTGTCCAAATACGACCTCAACAAATATTGTGCTGTCCTGGCTAAGGAATTTCCATTTGCCAATGAACTCAACTCAATGGCTCGGCAAGCATCGGCTGAACGCGCTTGGTCTGCCATCTCGCGGTTCTACGAGAACTGCAAAAAGCAGATTCCAGGGAAGAAAGGGTTTCCTCAATTCAAGAAAGATATTCGCTCAGTGGAATACAAGACCTCTGGGTGGAAGCTGGCTGAAGACCGGAAATCTATCACGTTCACTGATAGCAAGCAGATTGGTAGGTTGAAACTGAAAGGAACCAGAGATCTGCACTTCTACCAGGCTGACCAGATTAAACGAGTCAGGTTGGTAAAACGTGCCGATGGCTACTATGTTCAGTTTGCCGTGTCCGTTAAGCGGTCTGAGTCGGTTCAACCTTCTGGTAGAGCGGTTGGGTTAGACGTAGGACTCAATGATTTCTACGTTGACCAGAATGATGATCGGGCAGAAAATCCACGCTTCCTCTGTAAAGCAGAGCAACGGATTAAGCAGGCTCAGAGAAGGGTTAGCCGCAAGGTTAAAGGGTCAAGCAATCGTCGCAGGGCAAGAGTGATTTTAGGGAAGCGCCATCTCAAAATAAGCAGGCAGCGTAAAGACCATGCCGTTAAGTTGGCACGGTGCGTCATCACATCTAACGATGTTGTTGCCTATGAAGACTTGAGAATCAAAAATATGGTGAAGAATCACTGTCTCGCTAAGTCGATTAACGATGCATCCTGGTATCAGTTTCGTGTGTGGCTGGAATATTTTGCCAAGGTGTTCGGAAAGATCACCATTGCGGTTCCACCCCACTACACCAGCCAGGAATGCTCTAGCTGCGGTGTAATCGTCAAGAAAGGGCTTTCCACAAGGACGCACGTCTGCCAGTGTGGGACAACCCTGAATCGTGACTGCAATGCAGCTAGAAATATCCTTCGTCGGGGATTGAGTACAACGGGGCACGTTGGAACTTACGGGCTTGACCCGTGCAACGCTTGGGGAGAAGACACCTCTACTCTGGCTGGGGCAATCCTGTCAGGGCAAGTGGTTTCGTAGAGCCAAGAATCCCACGCGCTTCTAGCCGTGGGAGTGTCAAGAGGATTGCACCTGATATCGCTGGCGGGTGATGATCGCCAACCCCAACACCAGAAACGTCAAGATGCCTGCCAGATAGAGTGGATAGGTGTAGGTGACGGGATTGGATTGGTGAATTAACGTTCCCGCGATAACGGGTCCGATCGCATTGGAAACACTCAAGTAGGAAGCATTCAACCCCAACGCAGTCCCCTGATTTTCTGGACGGGTATTCAGCGAAATCAACGCATTAATCATTGGTTGCACCAGGGAATTAAATAGGGAATAGACGATCGTCACTGCCACAAAGTAAACGACATTTTCCCAGACTGGCATCAAGACAAACGACAGACTGCGAATGAATAAGCCTAAAAATAGGATATGCACTAGATTGAACTTTTGAGTCAGGAGGGCAACGCCCCAGATTTGCATAATCACACCCAACACGCCAAACATGAGAAACATCAGTGTGAGCGTCTGATTATTTTGCTTCAGTACCTGGATGAAATAGGGTTGAAAAGCGTAGGTAAAGATCGTAAACGTGGTTCCAATAAAGAAATTGATGATCAGCAGAATGCCAACTCTGGGAAAGGCAAGTCCTTTAATTAAATTACCCAATCCTAAATCAAAAATATTGTCTGCTCTGTTTGCCCGTTCATGAATTGTTTCAGGTAGGAAGAAGAGGGTCGTTAAAAGGGCAACAAACGCGATCGCCCCCGCCGTTAAAAACGAAGCTCCCAACGAAATCTGCTGTGCCAGTAAACTAATCACTGGCCCCAAAACAAATCCCAAACCAAACGCAGCTCCATTGATCCCAAATCCCCTGGCTCGATTTTCAGCGGTGGTGACATCCGAAATCACCGCCTGAGCGACCGATGCATTGCCCCCCGTAATCCCATCCAAAAACCGGGCAAAAAAGAGAATACCAGCGGTTGTCGCGGTTCCTGCCAGCAGGTTTGCCACCACAGTTCCGAGCAAACTAATGATCAGCAATGGTTTGCGCCCAAACCGATCGGACAGCTTACCGATCACGGGCGTTGCAAAAAATTGGGCGATCGAATAAGTCGAGAACAACAGACTGGTCTGGAAATCATTCAGCCCAAACTGCCTGCCGTAAACATAGATAACCGGAATCAGAATTGTCAGGCTGAGGGAATTAATCAGCGAAATTAAGGCAATAATCCAGAAGTTACGAGTCATGCCGGAGGCGGATAGTCACAAACCAAATCCTATCTTCTTTCTGCCCACCTGGATCGGCGGAATAGGGTGATGGTGCTTAAACGCATCCTCCGGCAGAGGATTGGGTTTAACCCGAGATGTATGCACACCATAGCCCATGAAAGAAGAAGGGAAGCCTAAGATCCCTTTCCCTCGACCATTTTGGGCGAGGGAAACCTAAGGGGTGAGGGCGATTTGGACGAAATCTGCGGGATGGATAGATTTTGTGGGAAAGGAATTGTAGGCGAAGGCAGAGTGTAAGCTATCACCCAGCAGGTTGCTTAAAACTGCCTTAGGGGATGCGAAAGGTTGAGGAGAGATTTCCACTGAGAATACTCGTCATGCCCGGCATGAATCGCAAACGCAATCATGAGATTGTCCAGACACTCGATCAACCATTGGGCCTGCCCTCTAAACTGATCCTCGTAATAGCGAAACAGGCTGGCAAATTGTCTGGACACCCGCGCCTTAATGCTCTCTAGAATATCCAGGGGATTCCGAACCAGCGCCTGACAGAGCAAAACGATTTTTAACAGCAACCCGATCGTTGAAGTGGTGCCCACATTCCCGTGCAGACTGAGGAAAAACACATGCTTTTGCGGTTCAAAGTCCGGGCTGGTGATGATCGCCTCCACCAATTGATTACAGGCTCTCAACACAAGCGATGCCTTGGGCTTAAGATGATTTTGCTGCGGCAGCGTATCGCGAAGCTGACCGTGCAACCAGTCATCAAAGCATTTATGAAACGTCCGGTGATCGATCGCCCTGCCAAGATAGTCATGCAGTTGTTCCTTTACCTCATACAAGGAGCTTGCCTGCCGGATATCCTTAGCAAAGTGCAGCGCAGAATCTCGGAAAGTGTGAGCGCCTTTCACAGGACCGACAAACATCTGCACCGCATCCCTCACCTGCTGCTCAGTTAACAGGGTTGGATTGGCAACGGTCCTGGATGGATGAGTTTCCCGAATGGTTGACTGCGGAAACAAACTGACGGCAGCGAAAGAAAACAAATCCTGCTGAAACTTGCGCTCTTGATAGATTTGCTGCTGCTTAATAGCTTTTCGCCCCAGATGATTGCTCGTCGTATCTTGAATGTAGAACCGATATAAACAGGGATATCGATGGATCAAATCGCTCAAGCGCTCGCCATCCACATCGGAATCCATGAATTCAGCTTCGGTGCGATCGTCGGGTTCAGATTCATACCCTGCAACACGGGCATAGCGCTGCAAGATCTCATATTGGGGGGTTTGAACAAACTGTCTGGTCAGAGATCTTAACTTTTGCACAACGGGCACAGGTGACGGTAGCGGAGAAGACTGTTCAAACAGCGCAACCAAATCATAGGTTGCCTGCTTAAATTTGAGTTCTGACTGTAGCCACCAGTGGTTGATGAAGATGTGACAGCAGCGATTAAGAATATTGTGGAACTCTTCATCTATCCAGCTTGAGTCAACAAGTCGATAAATTGTTCTTAACACATCAGGATCAGCATAGCTTAGGCCATGAATAAACAGATCCCGAAAGTGTTCGACAATATATCCACTCTCGGTTTCAAACTTTCTGAGATCTTGAAAATAGCGATACAAAAATTCTGAATCTGCTTCGAAATTCTGAAAAGAATATGACATTGGAAATGCCTACCTCTGAGTGCACCGAAAAGATTGAGATTAGTTTTTTGATAGTTTCTGTATTCCAGCTAACCAGGTCATTTGGTCAGCAACGACTATTACCCTGGCAAGGTTTGGGCCGACCATAGTAACCGTAACTCCGCTCAGCAACCGAGCAACCCATGGTTGCTCGGAGTCAAAACCATCCACACGTACCAGATCGTTTGCTACCGGATTCATAGTTTGTAAAAGCATTGCTTTCCTGTAAGTCAGGGTGGCTTGTAGAAATAGCTTAAACCGACAAGGAACTTAAGTTCCTTATCAAATGTCTGGAATCTATACAGAATGACTAACGTATTCTTGCAAGTTGCTTAATAGTTAAATGCCAACCACCTCACCCCTCCCAAAGACTGAATCTGAAATTTCATGCATTCTATGATCTTGGTTACTTAAGCCACAACAGCCCTTGAGCCACTTACCAAACTGACTACTCTCTGCTGGCTGAATACTTCACAAAAAGTCACCGCCCGTTAGCTGAGTTATGGCATATTCCATAACCAAATCTCGCAAGTAATAGCGCTCAAATTTCACTTCAATCAGAGAGCGTCTCAACAAAGAGGGCAACACAGCCTCACGTAACCGCCACTTCGGGACTGGTAATGTTACATCTCGTAGTATGTTTGTCAAATTAGCAGGTTCCCCATTATTTGTCAATTGATAAATAACCTTGATGACTGCTACCTCTGCCTCCGATAGGCGATCGAACTGTCCCTTCAGGAGGTCATAAATTCCCCAGAGTGAATCTTGCTGGATAGATTCCAGAAATCTGGCAATATCCCCTCCAAAATCCTGCCGAATCGTCGTTGCAATTCTTCTCAACAGGCGAGGATTTCCGTCGCAGCGTCGCATCAAGCTTCCCAACAGACCACTGGAATTAGAAAGGCGATTCCCAGACTCAAAGAAGTTGCTGCCTGCGTCTTCTTCCAACCCTTTGAGTTCCCAGGAGCAGACCTGACGAATTTCCATTTCCATATCTGCTACTTCTTTAGGCTTCTCCTGACTGGTAATCAAAACACAGCTCTGAAGCTTGGCAACGCTACCGGCGTGTTGCAGAAAATCGGCGTAGTCTTCATAGCCCACCTGGTAGGAACCGTCATAGACACCACTGCGTAAAACAGTTTCCCAACCATCCAACACAATTAGGCAATGATAGTTTGCCAGGTAGTCAAAGAATGACTCAATCCGGGTGCCTAGCTTTTCAGATAGAACCTGGATCAGGTCATCACATAGCTCCCGCAAAGAAGGGGGGCGTTTGGAAAATTCACCATTTTTCAGCGATCGCCACACCACTACTTCAACTTCAAAGTCATCCATCATCTGTTGGGCCAATTTAACCGACAGGAGAGTTTTGCCACTCCCAGCAATGCCAAACACGGTCAGTAAGCGACATCCATCCCACAGGATCGAATCCTTTAAGCGTTTCAGTTCTTCGTCTCGTCCATAAAACGTAGAGGCGTCGAGGGCGGTTCCCCAGTCATGCGGCGTAGGGCTGCTCTGCGGAAAGGACAACCCCACTTCCGGCGAGGAGCCGGGAGGGGCATCGGGGGGTGGAGGTTGGACAATGGGCGAACGATGCACCACAACAGACCAATAATTGGACTTGTTGACCGGTTCTCCAAAAACATCTGAGAGTGAATTCCACAGCGTAGGTCCTGCATCTTGCAACAGGTAACTATGGGCATAACCAAAGCGATCGGCGATTTTCCGATAGGGCTGCCTCTCAAAAGAGCCTAAAAGAATAGCTCTTTGCACGTTATTGAGTCGTTTTCCGGTCTTTGCAAAAAATTCCGCATCAACAATTAAAAATGCTTCCTCAGAGTTCATTAGTTAGCGAAAGGTATGCACCCAGTTCAATTTCCTCTCAGCGTACCTTGAAAACCCCTGAGATTTACTGATCTTTACTGATCTTTTTGTGTCTCAATTCAGCCAGGTTGATTGCCGGATTCGGCAGTCCTAGCAGTTTATAGTTCAACGGAAGATAAGGGGGGGGAGGGGGTAATCCCCCCTAGCCGGGGAGAATGCCCCCAAAGTCATCTTTTGATTGATTACACCAGCTACTTGTAGCGATTCTATTTGGATTGTGAGAAAGGATTCCA
>JBAUTA010001321.1:0-1903 GCA_049581985.1 Kovacikia sp. | reverse complement strand
ACCTGTATGTGCAGAATTCTCGAAGGGGAAGTTGAGTATCAGGAAGAACCGACGGCTGCGATCGACGAGGGTTCAGTGCTGATCTGTATTTCTAAGCCCAAAAATGCACGAGTGGTGCTCGAACTATAGCCGCGTTCATACAGATTACGGCTAATACATTCCAGAGGAGATATTCATTTCCTTAACCTAATAGTTTTACTCAATTCCCTTTCGAACGCTCATCTCTGCCTCAGCAATATTTATGCTAATTTACAGCATTGACTCAGCTCTCACTCATGCTACACTCCAATAGTCAAGTCATTGAAATTAGTATACACACCATGCAACACAAAGTCTTAGCCCGCACTTTTTTGGCTAGCATCGCTATTCTAAGTTTAAGCCTTCCTGGCATTGCCCTTGCTGGCCCAAACACCAAAACAAAAGGGCCTCATGGGGCAGCATATATAGATACAATGGATGCATCTTTTCCGGCGATGGCTGCTAAATTCAAAATGACCGTAACCCCATTCAACCTAGTTTTTCTAGGCTTTCAAGGCTTTTTCGCTAGCGAAAAGATTCCATCTGCATTGGGTTTTATTCAAGGTGCCAGAGATGGCAAGATCACCCCAGAAAAACTCACACAAGCCGCGATTAATATGAATCGCCTTTCCCCAAATGCGCTTCAAGATAAAAATTATCTGGATAGCGTCAAATCGGAACTAGATACGATTATTCAATCCAGCAATAATTAAAGTTAGAAATAAGGTAACAATTGGATGGGTAAAAGCATCCAATTGTTGTACGTTTTTAGCTTTTAAGGCTTGATGTACCTGCCGGACAAACTTCC
Organism: Kovacikia sp.; assembly: GCA_049581985.1. Taxonomy (GTDB): domain Bacteria; phylum Cyanobacteriota; class Cyanobacteriia; order Leptolyngbyales; family Leptolyngbyaceae; genus Kovacikia. Next base: position 1,077 of record JBAUTA010001321.1, on the reverse strand, counting down.
CTAGACCAAACAGTTTTTTGCTGGCGGTTGAAACAGCGCCTATAAGAACGAAGTCCGCCGACGCGGACTAAGAACGTACTTCAACCTGCGCAGGCAGGCTTTGTTCTTTATTGTCAAGCGAATTATCACCGAACATGGGGGAAAATTCTCGATTACTTCATCTCCTTCTGGCACAACCGTGAGCATCCAATTGCGGATCGCATCCCCCTAACTTTTTGGCTTTTCCTTAGACTCAAAGGGGGGCTGAACGGTACAGGGTTTCCGATCGCATTGGAGTTCATAAAGCTTTTGCACATAGGGCTTCTGCCAATGAAGGGGGATTTCCTGCAAATTCTGCGTCCCTGTAATTCCCTGACCGATAAATAACAGCAGTGCAATGCTATTAAGAACGATATGAACTGTCCGCCAGCGATTCGTTCTGTCTTGGTAAATTTCTCGCAAAATCGCCAGAGAAATAATCATCAATACCGCAGCCGCCATGCCGTAGTAGTAGTGGGAGATATACCACTGATCCGTTTTGCGATACACCCCCTCTTGAGTACCCAAAACAATGAGACTTGTGCTGCTTAAAGTCGCAAACACCCCTCTCCAGAGGCGAGACTTTGCTTGATAGAGTAACCCTAGGGATACGACCATCGTCCCAAACATCATTCCGATCAAAACAACCTTAAACGGCTCCTTGCTCCAGATATTATTCTCAACAATATTGCCGACTACATCATTGGCCAACGCCAATAGCACTACGCCAACAACGCTTCCCGTTAACCAGCGCCCCAGTTGGGCATGTTCTTGTCCAACCCCAGCGGGAATCTTGCTCTGCCCCCCAGCAAGACGACGTTGACGCACCTGGAGCGCTCGGTTGACCACAACACCCAGCAGCGGGAAGACAACAATGACGGCGAATGCTGGGTGGAGCAGTAAAATCACATCTTGAAATTCCATTCAAGACCTCCTTTAAAACTTACGAAAATCTGTCTTCTCCCTGACCTGATAGATTCTCAGGGGGATTCAGCACAATCTTGCTCAGAGGTTCTAACTACTTCACTTCAGCAGGAGGAAATTTGACAATCTTGCCCT
>JBAUTA010001320.1:0-2950 GCA_049581985.1 Kovacikia sp. | reverse complement strand
CTGACTCAAGACCGACTAGAGCTGAACCCTGCTTAGGAGACAAGGCGCGAAAGCTCCGAATCAAGAATACGCTTAATCTGACCCCGCCGCCCAATCAGCGCCACTGCTGGCAGAAGCAAAGCGCTAGAAGGGCGATCGCCAGAGCTAACGCATAGCAGACCGAACTTTGCTGTCACTTTCCAGAAAGCTACCGCCATCCTCAACTAACCGCCATAGCCCCAACCTTGCCGCCGTTTGCTAGAGCCTTTACCAGAACTGCATCGGCAAGCATGGACTCTACGATCCCTGAATCGGTATCAAAGGATTACGGGCTATGGATCTGAGCTACTTGATATAGTACTATCCGAGCCTAAGCTCGGACTTGGAAAACCCACAGCCCCAATTCCGGTAAGTCCTACCGCTAGCCCAAGGCCAGCCGCCGCGAATCCCCCACAGAACGATCGCAACGGTATCCTGCTCGCCAAGCTGCCGCTAAGCTGTTGCTGGGGCGATCGCGCTTTTTCGTTGAGGCAATGGTGAGCAATAGTGAGGGCCAGCCCTCGTAGGAGCTAGAGCAGGGCTGCTGACAATTAAATAGTTAATTAAATAACACTGTATTTAATTAAGCAAAGAATTAGTCATGACCGATTCCAGCGCGATCGCAGAAGTCGTCAATCATAAGTCCAATAAGCTCAGATTCGCTACGGCCTGACTGATCAGCGAGACGCTTAAGGCGTTTGCGGCGTGAGGCAAGGATAGTGATGGTTTTGGTTTCGCGGGGGTCTTTAGGGGGAAGTGTTAGCTTTTCCAAAAGCTTTGTTTTGGATTGAGCAGTAGATTTTTCCGGTAGATTGCTTTGTTTTCCGGTGTCTTCTGTGGAGGGAGAATTTGTGTCATCCCCTTTAACGAACGCTGAGAATTTGTCATCTAAAGTTTTTCTGGTCATGGCTGCGCCTCTAAGATTTCTACAAAAAGCTTTTGATATTCTCGAGCGGCATCGGTAGCTGCACGACCTTTTATGGAAAAGACGGTGCCACTTTGTCCGAATGCATCGGCAATGACTTGACGTTGATGAATGACAGACTTGAGAACTTCCATGTCTTCAAGAGAGCTGATAGTGGCAAGTGCTTCATCTTTGAGTTTTGTGCCCTTGATGGCGCGACTAACGAATAAAGCAGCTTTGGGTTTGCCAGGTCTTACCTTTCGAGCCTGACGGATTAAGCGCACAGTGTCCAAAGTTGCCGCGATGTCCAACCCTGTCGGTTGTAAAGGCAAAATCGCTAGGTCTGTGCCGAGTAGTGCAGCCCTAGTCACTTCACTAATTTTTGCAGGGCCATCAATGAGCAAAAAATCTTGCTCTTGAGCCAAGTCTGAGATTTGCTCTAGTAAATCGTCAGGCGAGTCAAGCTGAAGACAGGCGATCTTATTGTCGAGGGAATCAAGCCAAAGGGTAGCAGAACGCTGAGCGTCGGTATCAATGACCCGAACCGATTTACCCTGAAGCTTGAGCCAAACGGCAAAGTGGACGCAGGAAGTGCTTTTGCTTGAACCCCCCTTCTGATTGAGAAAGGATATTACAACCACAACTAACCAAAGAAGTATGTATCACCTTATTTAATAGCATAAATAAGTATGTAAACAAATAGGAGTTGCATTATGCAAGCCACCACCCCCGCAATAGCGTAGGCCAGCCCTCGCAATGAGATCGCACCTCCGCCGCTTTCTTCTGTTATGCGATCGCCCCATGCCCAAAATTCACCCGTCACCTAAGCAACCCGCTTTAGCCGCAGCTTACCTCTGTCCGGCGATCGCACTTCTGCCCCAACAGCCGCCACCCGTGTTTCCGGTCATCCACAGAGAACCTTCAACCCTCTGTTATATAAGGGCTTTAGAGTTTCACCTTTGCGAGGATTCAGCATAAGGTCAATTTCCGGTTAGCTGAAAGGCTTATAGGTTTGGGATTGTAGGCTTTAGATGTTGTGGGCTTCACACCAGCTATGCCAGGGGGCGCTAGGGGCAGCACCACCGGAACCTGAGTTTCAGTCGAGGTCATGCCGCAGATAGACAGGGAAGCAGAGTAGGTTGGGCCATGCCAACTTTTCTGAGCTTCATACAAAATCAGTCTTTTCAGAGTAAATACCTGATTTTCCCTGTATTGATTATTTGGCACCTCGAAAAATAGAATCGAACCATCTGAAGCCCTTATAGCTTGTAGTCCATTCTCTCAGGGATCTTAGTATGAAGCGGCTATCATCAATGACTGTGATTCTTTTAATATCTATGGCTGTGGTTATTTTGGTCGGTTCTATGCAGATAGGCACAGTTTCAGCGGAAGTTTCACAAACGCAATTTATATCACCTTCAGAGGTGACTCAACCGATAAAGCTTTCACAACTAGCCTTGAACACTGCCTCCCCTTCAGTCTCACCAACCCCTTCAGCTTCACCGAATCCCAAACCGTCAGATTCAGCAGTACAAAAGACTGGTGAACCAAATCCTACATGCAGCCCAAATGGAGACCTAGCATGGTTGAGCTGGCCTTTCTTAGGGGGCTTTTATGTTTTAGCTCTGGGAGGTGTATTAATGCAACTGTGGGGAGACGAAAAGTGGAAACTTAGCGAGGCACTCTCAGAAGAAGCCGCCATTATTGATAAAGACAAGCTAACACAATTACAAAAGGATTTGGGAAGTGCTAGTAACCTAAATAATGGAGAAAAAATAGCCAAAGTAACTGAAGTAATACAGCAGCTAGAAGTAGAATTAAAAAAGCCGCAATTGGTCGCAAGTGCTAGCCGCCTCATTGCGCTCGTTGGTTCGATTGTTCTCGGTGGGGTTCTTTTTACCTCAAGTTTTTACATAGTTTGGGCACTCTTTAATTGCCAGCCAATGAAACCCCTGAGTGATTTAGGGTCTTATTTGACAGCCTGCGCGGCACTATTTGCTCCATATGTAGCTAACAAGGTGAGCGACA
>JBAUTA010001319.1:0-2046 GCA_049581985.1 Kovacikia sp. | reverse complement strand
GATGTCGAGCAATTCCAGTAAGGCGGGAATGGCCTTAATCTCGTTGGTTTTGCTTTCTACCTTCACTTGTCCCAACATCAGACGATTTTCACTCGTCCAGGCACTGACCATATGTAAAGCGGATTGTCGGGTACCTCGGTCATAAGACCCTTTAAGCGTTTTTCCATCAATGGGAATCACTTGTGCTCCGGTGGCTTCTACAATCTGTTTGACCCAGCCTAGAAAACATTCCTGTAGAGCTTCTGGAGGGATCAGGGCAAATACACGGCGATAGGTGTCGGCATGGGGGATGCCGTGCTTCAAGTCTAAAAATGTCCCTAGCCATGCTTGGTGGCTTTCTGCGTACAGTTCGATGTCTTCCCATCCGGTGGCACCCCCAATGGTGGCCAGGATCGCAATCACGACAATACTCACAAAGTTATGTTCGGTCCCTTTTGGCTTGCGTGGGTCTTTAATGCTCTGAAATTGAGATAACCATTGGGCTTGAACGCTTTGGGCATCTACAGCAGAGCGGAGCTTGGATACCTTTGCTATAGTTTTCTTCGACTCGGAGCGCGCTCCAAAACCTTCAGACATCTAGACAACCTAAGGGATAAACTACGTTTCCCTCTCTAGCACATTTGTGACCTGGTTTTCTTGCGCTTACCCTGGTCATTCTATGAATGCACCATATTTTTCCGTGGGTATATTGGAATCGGATCTTAAAAGGGAAGGAGCACGAAAGCGAACTCATTCGGCAGATTTTCTGAACGCTTTTAGCTTTAGTCCCGCTTCAATGGGGTCAAAGCCATGCGGAAATTGGGTGGTATGGTCGTAGTCAGCATCATGCAATTGTGCTTTGGAAAGATCCGTCTGTCGCAAATTGGTACCAATCAAGAGTGCGCCCCTGAGGTCGGCATCCTCTAAAGTCGCTTGCTCTAAATCGGTATAGCTCAGATCTGCACCCCGTAGATTTGCTGCTTGTAAATTGGCTTCAGTCAGTTCTGCATAGCTTAAATCAGCCCCTCTCAGATTGACACCCTGGAGATCGCATTGATTCAGACTCGCATTCGAAAAGTCTCGCACTCCAGCCCGATATTGGTCGATGAGCTGAGCTGCTGAGCAAATAATCGCTGTTTCGGGATGTTCGTTCATAGCCTATCAACCTGAAAGAGAACTTAAAGCACCCAGATTTGTATTTTCCCAGAAGGTTGCGCGATCGCTCAAAAGACTCACCTTAAACCTCTAAATCTAGAAAAATAGAGCGCCCTGTAAATCGGCATCGTTCAATATAGTCCCAGTTAAGTCAGCAACGCGTAAATCGACATCGCAAAAGTAGCGTCAGTAATTTAGAGGGCGATCGCCTGAGCCAAATCTAGCGACAGCTCGGTAACGGCTCGGCGGGTGCCTTCGATACGATGACCGCGAGCACCAACAGAGACACTGGCGCGACAAACAATGTTCATTCAAGGAATAAAAAGGGACAAGTCACTGCTCACGTGGCAAATTTAGGTGCCTAGGTGGGCAATATCAACCTATACACGAATTAATGGATATAGGCTAGAGCAGTCCTAAAACATTAAGCAAACCTCTAAAAACTAAAATCCTTGATAGAAAAGGATTTCAAGGCCACATTGGATTCAATAAATTTCTTGCTTAAATAGAATTGCTTTATATTGCCCACCTATTAGGAAGTATGCCGTTTAATACTTTGTCGCAAACACCTGGAAAGTAGACAAGATGTCCGAGTCAGCAGCAAAAGCAGCTCGTCAAATAGTCGAATCAATGAAAAGACTCTACAGCGAGCCTTACACAACTGTTACTGTCAGTGAGACAGACTTTTCTCATCTTAACTTATCTTTATATAGATCTTTTCGTTTGGATATGGAAGCAAGAGGCTTTAGATTTCTTGCCGATCTGGAGATATTAGAGATTTCCAGTTCCCCTACCAGTTTAATTGCCCGAACGATGACCCGCAGTATGCTCTTAGAGAGTAGACATATTGTATCGGACTATTATCAAGTCAAGCCTCGAATTTGGAGGCGCATCAAGCTTCTGGCAAAAGGT
>JBAUTA010001318.1:0-1790 GCA_049581985.1 Kovacikia sp. | reverse complement strand
CATCACACCAGATGTATTCCTTCTGACGAGTCGGTAGCCAAATGCACCAAGTGAGGAAGAGAATGATACCCCTAAGTCCGGGTTTGCTGGCTAGAGCGACAATTTTTGCTTTGCGCTGCATTGAGGGAGTTTTCGTACTCAAACTATTTACGCGGATCCGATAGCGCAACAGCATTTGTGGACACCGAGCTTTATTAACAAAACCGCTTGTGCGGCTCCACCATTCACCACTTTCCTCTCTACCCAGAGAGAAAGGCGATTCGTCAAAAGGATGCTCTCTCATAACGTCAGTCCGAACCATCCATGATGAAGGCATTGGAATGTAGCGTGCAGAGGCAAACGCGCATATCGTTCCCTTCTCATTGGTCAGATAGTGATCTGCACCAACGAAATCGCATTCCGTTACTGTTGCATAACTCCGCTGAGTAAGCGTTTTGCCTTGACACCATACGTCATCGCCATCGCAGTAGGCTACCCAGGGTAATCGCACACGCTTTAAAGCTTGATTACGAACCGCCCCTAAGGGAGCCAATGGTATTTGAAGGACTTCGAGTCTTGAATCCATCAGAAGATAACCTAGTACATCGCTCAGCCAGGTATTTTTTTCCTCAATACAGAGAACAACTTGACCGATACCGGGATCTGAGAGTACAGATTCTATAGTGTCACGCACAAACGATTGCTCTTTATCAGTCATCGCCGTAACGATAGCCGCTACATCTTGACTGTTGTGCTGCTGTTTGTCAAACATAATTTTTCCTGTTTTTCCTTCAAATAGTCTGCCAATCTCAGAGCAAAAGCCACAATCATAAATGTAGAATTTGCCTGACCGGACGTCACGAAAATAGAACTACTTGCAACAAACAGATTATCGACACCGTGAACATTAGCGTTAATTCCGACAACACCCGTGTTTGGATTATTAGACATTCGTGTTGTCCCAATTTGATGAAATCCATCTCCAGCCTGATCCCATACGCTTTTAGCGGGATCATCGGTCAAATATTTTAAGTAACCACAGTTGTGCTTTCTTAAATATTGATCCCAATACTGATGAGATTTTACGACGCTGTCAATGTCTTGCTGGGTACAACGAAGATTAATGTTTAATCTTCGCATTCCAAGTTCATCTTTTTCATCAGATAGGCTTACGGTACTGTTTATATTTGGCACCTGCTCACTGTGGTAATGCAGAGGATACTCATTTGCGCCACTGTAGACAAATAGTGCTGGAATCTTTCTTTTTGCCACAAATCGTCCGTAAGCAAAGCCAGGAATAAAGGAAACTGTTCGACCCAGATCCTTGAGGATATTCATGACATGAGCCTGGAAAATACCCTTTTTATCGCCGATCGCCGCATCTCTAATTGCCGTAGAAGTCAAATAGTTTCTTAAAACGGGTAAATTTAGCGCTACATAAGCCGAAGAAAGAACACCATTTTGATGGGAAGGATCCCCAAATTTTGGCGCTCCGAGCCATGCTACAATGTTTGTAAGCTGTTTGTCGTGCAAAAACTCCCGAGTAAATGAGAACCGCCGACGCACATAAATACTATCTTGATCTCGATCAAATCCAAAGATTGTATCTTTAGGTGGCGTCGTGAAACGAACAACTGCAATATCTCCTGAAAGGTGCCCCATATAAAAGCACCCCAGCAAACCGCTGTGATTGCCAATACCGCCAGGATGTTTCTGGTTTGATGCCAGAAGTAACCGTGTGGTGTTTAATGCTCCACCCGACAGTACGCAATTGCTCGCTTTTACACGAACGGTTTTACCACCCAATGTTT
>JBAUTA010001317.1:0-2409 GCA_049581985.1 Kovacikia sp. | reverse complement strand
TCTCCCCCCCCTCTATAAAGAAAGAAAGATTTAGCTTACTAGTGTTGCAAACACTAAATGTTACGACAGGGGGGGTGAACCCCTAAGAAGGGGTTCACCCCCTTCACCTCTTTCAAAACTTGATTTTTGTTGTACTAGTCCTGAATATACTCCTGTCCATTTAGGAGAGCGGTTTCTGCCCGCTGAAGCTCTCGCCCCAGATAGGAAGCATGATCTAGAAAAGTGACCGGACAAGGCTTGTTCTGCTCGAAGATTTGAATACAGACCTCCTTAGCCGTTCTACCGCTATAAATTTTGCTGGGAAGGCGTTCTACCTTGCCCCGTGTAGGGATAGGTTGCCCTGTCTCTGGATCACAGGCTAAGCCACGATCATTAATCACATTGGTAAAATGCTTGGCATAAATGAGCATTTCGTTTTGATCTAAATAGATAATGAAATATCCGCCCGGATCCAGTTCTATAGGACGCTTAGAAAGTTTTTGATCAATTTCAGCGGCGTTTGCCATAGCCTGATTCATAACAGTTAATATATTCAGTCAAAGAGATTCTAAACCTCCATTCATCTTAAACGGTTCTGACGGTTTGAGACGCAGTCCAGGGGCAAGGATGCAGGGTTCAAGAGTCGGTGATAGCCTTGATTTCATCTCTGCTTTACTGTTTTTTCACAGTTAGCGCACACAAGTTCCCTCAAAAAAAGTCATCTTGAACCAGAAGAATCTGACACCTATCCCTACTCGTTAGGGAATCCTAAATGTTGTTGCGAGGAATCCTCAAAACGATGACTAATTCCTTTATTCCCAATGAAATCGCAGTCGCTCCCAACCCTTTGGCGCTAACGCCAAATTTGAAGCTGACAACCATCCCGATCGATTCCTATACCTGTTTTGAACTGTGGATTCCGGCAAAGAACGTGCTATTGCCCCAAGAGGCAATGCTACTCAAAGGCGATCGCTCCCGGCTAGAGGAAATTTGTGCCCGGTTAACCTGGCTACTGGGGGCAAAATTCATTGGCAATGATTCCTCATCCCAATCTCTGATCTACGACTGGCGAGAAGTTCAAAACCATATCCGCAAGTCAGCCCTGTCATTTAATGCAATTGGGGTCACCTATTTACCCCAGGCCATTAGTCCGGATATAGAAGATGAGATTGCCCCCTGTTGGACATTGCGCCCACCGAGTTGGAACATTTTTCTGCTGAACCTGAAGGCTGCTGACACACAGTCTGCCAATAGTGGTTCTGTGCTAGAAATTCTCCCCCTCAGCCTGTCAATTTCGTTGGGTGAAGCTGTCATCAAGCGCGAGAAAGGGGCCGCGATTCTAATTGACTAATCATCGAACTCCACCCTGGCGATAGACTTTTGAGGGGCAGGGGGATGAGTCTCAGAGGTTGAACCCTGGGACAGGAGGACCGCACTTCCAAAAAGCATCGCTCCGCCCAGGATTGCTAACAACCAGGGATAGCTAGAAAGCTTAAAGTCCCGCCATAGTCGGGCGATGGGGCGGCTTTCACGGCGAAGCATTTGCCCGGAAATGAAGGGCTTAAGGGTGAATGGATCCCGAACGTAGTGCCCACTCCAACTTACAACCAGGCGTTCACGGCAATACTGACAGGTCAATAACCCTCTCAGAAGCTTGTGAGGTTTAACCGCATTATGACGATGACAGATGGGGCAGGTGGGGGAAGAGGTGTTAAAGGTATGGGCGTTCATCAGAATCGTTTTATCCAAAGCAAGTAGTTCAGGTCACTTCGCCTAATTCATTTGTAAATGAGGTAGCTCCTTTATTTCCATAATTCCTCTTTTTTTAGGAAAAGGCTTAATTAAACGCAAAACTCCTTGAGAAATGGTCAAAGAGGATAAACCCATTTTCGGGGGGAGCCTATTTTGATTCCTGATTTTGGCTTTTGGTAAGCAGGTAGGTTTGGTTAATTGTAATCACGTGGGAGTGAAGGCTATGCCTCCAGACAGAAGTCCCCTCCATCCCCGAAATCAGCTCAAATTTAATTGTGCCCACTGACTTAATCTGTACAGCACTTCGAATCGTGAAATTAAATAACATCGACGGCTTCAATCGTCAGGGCTTAACCTGCGGTAGGTATGCTTCCGATCGCCACTAGGACCGATCGCCACTAAGGTTTTTGCCCACAGGCTAAGCCCCTAACGCTTATCGGGCTTATCTTGTCCTCATACCTTAGTTTTCCAAGACTTCTTCTGATTCCTGGCTCCTTCCGTCCCTATTGTGGGTGAGTAGAAGGATCTATGCCCCTGATTCCCAACTTTTTTATCTAAGGGATGGATATTCCTGGTTCTACCTGCTGCAATGGTTAGTTGTCGGGTAAAGGAGTGAGTTTTAGATATATCCCACTCCCTCCCCTCAGAACCGTACGTACAACTTTCACTGTATACGGC
>JBAUTA010001316.1:0-3283 GCA_049581985.1 Kovacikia sp. | reverse complement strand
ACCTGTGACCCCCCAACCCGTTAAGCGGCAAGCGGATCTCAAGGGAGCTTTTGGGGGGAAGTTCAGTATGCCGTAAAAGCCTTTTCCTGCTTCACTGGTCAGCCAACAATTCCATAAAGTTTGTTGGGAAAAGCCCAGTGTTTTTTTGGAAAAAGCCCTGTATGCCCTTAACACTTCTCCCTCCCAGGATTCCGTAGGAGATGAATTCCGATTATCAAACTTTTATCTCCAGCCTCTAATAGCTTACCTTTTTGAAAAGAAATTATGAACAAGCGCAGAATGGCTGAATTTCTCGGAGAAGCGAGGCTAAGCTGTGACCGAGAAACGACTGAAAAATTTGCGCCAAAAATTTAAGTTGTAGCCGTAGCCCGATTGGTTAGGACGGGGTGCAGAGGTGAAACCCCTGGCTGGGGGCAACGCCCCCACTCCCCTTTAATCTTCTGTCCTAATTAAGCTGGCGATAGCGATACCTCGACCAACATCAGGGAATCAGTTGCTTGCTTTCAGGTTGTGCACCTCGTGCTCTCAGCATAGACAAACAGAGCATCTAGACCGAATCAACCACTAACCCCCGTAGTTGAAAGGATACAATCATGAGCCGCAAATTCATTGAGCCTCTGGTTTTTGATTCTGCTTTCGTAAAGCCCCAAGCCAATCTGCCCGCCTCAGCCGCATGCCCTGACTCGGTCATTGATCTGGAAACCCGGCTTAATCTTTTCATTCGTACAGCATTGAGAAAAAGCCGTTCAGGAGACTATCCCTCAGATATTTGCATGCAACTCCTCGACAGGGCGTGGAAGGCGCAGAAGACACTCTGGCGGTTGCGGCGACAAAATCTGTCTGCCCAGTAAGGAGGTCGGCCTGGTAGACCAAAACGAAAGTTTTGGAGGGGGGTAAAGGGGCGAAGCCCCCACTCCCCCATGTTGCAAAATTTATGATTTGCAACCCTGGTTACTGGTAAGCAGGGGAACTGGCTACTCCAGACCAGACGGATTCAGGTTGATCCTCCAGAGGTCATCCAGGCGTCCCGTCCCGACGTTTAAACTGCCCGTCAAACCATTATCGGAACCAAGGCCAAGACCGAACGATCGGCCTAAAGGCAGCTGCCCCTGTCTTCCGTAGCCCAGAACATTGCTGGGATCGGCAATGGTGCGTTGATTGAGGCGAACCGTTAGTTGTCCTCCATTGACGAAATAAATGATTGCCTGATCTTGCTTAAACTGCACCTGGGCGTCATAAACGCCGCCTGTTTTATAGGAATAAATTTGGGCGGCTAACTTTCTGCCGTCAATATTTTTTCCCCGATACTCTGCTGCCAGGGTGGGCATGGCCAGCAAAATGAGGGAAGATACCGCTAAGCCAAACACTTTCATATCCAAATTCATATCCAAACACTTTCATATAATTGGGATGGGGATTTTTGCCACGCAGAGAACTCTACACCAACTCTAGCAATCGTTTCCCTCCCATGGCTGTGACCTACTGGTATGAAGGTGTTTGTCCTCAAAGTGGTGAACACTTGAGCTTGCCCCGTACCCCTCTGGTTGAGACGATCGCCCGTGAGCTCATGCAGCAACTTGCGACCGACGAAAGGTATAACCGGGAAGGCAAAATGTATGGCGTGTTGCTGGTTGAAACGCCTGTGGGGGAACAGCAGGTGTTAAAAGCATTTTCCGGGCTGCTGCATGGAACCTGTCTTGTTGCAGGATGGGTGCCGCCCATTTCTGGAAAAGATCAGATAGCCTTTGAGGAAGTCCACACCCTGGGCATGCTGGAAACCCTTAAACAAGAACTGCTGGCATTGCAGCAGCTTCCAGAACGACAGCAGTATGCATTGCATGTTCAAGAATTTGAAACCCAGTTAAACCAACTGGCGATCGTTCAGCATCAACGGAAGCAGGAACGCCAGCAGCAGCGTCGTCTGCTGGCGGAAACTCTGACGGGAACTGCTTTAGAACTAGCGCTTGAGCAATTGAATGAACAAAGTCGTCAGGAGGGAATCGAGCGTCGCCAACTCAAGCGCCAACGAGACACGATCGGGCAACCACTCAAACATAAACTTGATCAGGTGGACGCTCGCATTCGGGAATTAAAACAACAGCGTAAAGCCCTCTCCCGCCAACTTCAGAACCAGATGCATGCCCACTATTCACTGACTAATTTTGCAGGTGAATCGTTACTGCTACAGGCGTTTATGCCTGGAGGTGCCATGCCAACCGGGACAGGCGACTGTTGTGCGCCCAAACTGCTGCATTACGCTGCGACCCAGGGCCTGAAACCACTGGCAATGGCAGAGTTTTGGTGGGGACCAGCTTCCAATCAGGGAGATAAGGTTCAGGGAGAATTCTACGGAGCCTGTGCAGAGCGCTGTCAACCGTTAATGGGATTTCTGTTGTCGGGTTTGCCAGCGCCAGGGACAAAGGATTTGGCAGCAAGCGGATTAGAACGGCTGTTTGCCCCACCCAAAAGCGATGACGGCATGCTTTTTCCCGATAGCATCCCTGCATTCCCCATCCTCTATGAAGATGAATGGCTGATTGCTGTAGACAAACCCGCAGGGCTTTTGTCTGTGCCTGGTCGTTATCGCGATCGCCAGGACAGCGTTCTGACTCGCTTACGGCATTGCTTGCCCAATGGTACAGCACTGATGGCAGTCCATCGTCTCGATCAAGAAACCTCCGGTGTGCTGCTGCTGGCTCGAGATCACCCAACCTACCGTCACCTGAGCCAGCAATTTCAGCAGCGGACCGTACAGAAGGTCTACGAAGCCGTTCTGGCTGGAGCGGTGACCCAGGAACAGGGTTTAATTGAACTGCCCCTGTGGGGAGATCCCGCCGATCGTCCCTATCAGAAAGTTGATTGGCAGCGTGGAAAACCTGCTATCACACGTTTTCAGGTGATCAAAAATGAGGCGGCTCTGACACGAGTTGAATTCCTGCCAGTGACGGGACGAACCCACCAGCTTAGAGTTCACGCGGCAGATGCAAGTGGTTTGGGCGCGCCGATTTTGGGCGATCGCCTTTACCAGCGTGGCGCAGTTGCCGATCGGCTACATCTCCATGCCAGGGAACTGCGTTTTCAGCACCCCCAATTGGCGCAGATCCTCGACTTACAAGCCAGAACACCATTTTAGTGACCGCAGGTAGGTGTTATGAATCAGCAACAGCGAGGATGGGGCGCTCTCCGGCTCCCTGGCTTCGATCGACCGTATTTGTCCTTATTTTGTCCTTACATAGATATAGCTATCGCCAGATTGATTAGGACAGAGGATTCAAGGGGGAGC
>JBAUTA010001315.1:0-5729 GCA_049581985.1 Kovacikia sp. | reverse complement strand
GCGCAGCAGCCCCAGTTTTTAGAAATTAAGACAATTCCAGGAGGACAAGATTAATGCAAGCAACGGACCAGGATCGAGTTGTCTATTTGGGAACAGGACGGCGTAAATCAGCCGTGGCACGGGTGCGCCTGGTTCCAGGCAACGGTCAGATTGTAATCAACGGTAAACCCGGCGATTTGTACTTACAGTTCAATGCAGAGTATCTCTCAACGGCAAAGGCTCCCCTGGAGACTTTAGGATTGGAGAATGAGTACGATATTTTGGTCAACGCCCACGGGGGCGGGTTGACTGGGCAGGCGGATGCGGTTCGATTGGGAGTTGCCCGTGCCCTTTGTCAACTAGACCCGGATAACCGCAAGCCGCTCAAGATTGAGGGCTATCTTACCCGTGATCCGAGGGCAAAGGAGCGGAAGAAATACGGTTTACGCAAAGCGCGGAAAGCTCCTCAATACTCGAAACGGTAAGAAATTTTGGATTTTGGCTTGTCTGCTTAGAATCCAGAGTTGGGATTCTAGAATGGTAGTAGAGATAACAATAGGTGAGTGATAGAGATGGCTAAGCCAGATATTCATCCGAAGTGGTATCCCGATGCTAAGGTCTACTGCAACGGGGAAGTGGTAATGACTGTAGGATCCACGAAACCTGAATTGCATGTGGATGTATGGTCGGGCAATCATCCCTTCTTTACAGGAACGCAGAAGATCATTGACACTGAAGGACGGGTTGAGCGCTTCCTGCGGAAGTACGGCATGATGGAAGGCGAACAGGCGGATGCTGCGCCTCAGCCTAAGAAAAAGCGGTAGAAGGGCTGAAGATTTTGGATTTTGGATTTTAGATTAAGTCCAAAATTTTCCATCCAAAATCCAAAATTAGGTTTCCAGTTCTCTACTGCGGAGATGACTTTTGCTTTATGGCTGAAGCTTATTTGCTTGACAAGCTGAAATCAGTTGATCAAACCTTCAATGAACTTACCCGGCGACTAGCGGATCCTGATGTTGCCAGGGATCCGTCTGAGTTTCAGCGGGTAGCCAAGGCGCGATCGTCTCTGGAAGAAGTGGTCAACACCTTTGAGCTGTGGAAGACAGCTCAAGCTGAGTTGGTGGGTGCCAAACAAATTTTGAAAGAATCCGGTGGCGATTCGGAACTGCAGGAGATGGCAGCCTTGGAAGCTGCCGAATTGGAGTCTCAACTGGAACACCTGGAAATTCGCCTGAAGATTCTGCTATTGCCGAGTGACCCCAATGATGACAAGAACATCATGCTTGAGATTCGGGCGGGAACTGGGGGCGATGAGGCAAGTATTTGGGCTGGTGATCTGGTGCGGATGTATTCGCGCTACGCGGAGCGCCAGAGTTGGAAGGTGAAGCTGGTCAGCGAATCGTTAGCGGATATGGGCGGCTTCAAGGAAGCGATTTTAGAGATTCAAGGCGATCGCGTCTATAGTCAGCTTAAATTTGAGGCAGGAGTTCATCGGGTTCAGCGCGTTCCGGCTACGGAAGCCCAGGGACGGGTTCATACCTCTACGGCGACAGTGGCAGTCATGCCTGAGATCGATGACGTTGAAATTCATATTGATGCCAACGAGGTAGAAATCACCACCATCCGATCAGGCGGGGCCGGTGGCCAAAACGTTAACAAGGTAGAAACCGCAGTTGACCTGCTGCATAAACCGACTGGAATTCGGATTAAGTGTATGGAGGAGCGATCGCAGCTCCAAAACCGGGAGCGGGCCATGCAGATTTTGCGGGCAAAACTCTACGAAATGAAGCTGCAAGAGCAGCAGGAAGCCGTCACCTCCGCTCGCCGAATGCAGGTTGGCACCGGTTCCCGGTCTGAAAAAATTCGTACCTATAATTACAAAGATAACCGGGTCACCGATCACCGCCTGGGACAAAATTTCAGTCTTTCCCCTATCCTGGAAGGTGATCTGGAGGAGATTATTCAAACCTGTATTTCTCAAGATCAGCAGGAACGGCTGGAAACTCTGGCAACGGAAGCAAGCGGTCAGCCATCCGTTGTATAGCGGCATGATGAGTGTTGCAAACACTCAATTCTGCATTATGGGAAAGTGGGGGTTTGCCCCCAAAAGGTGGGAACCCACCCCCAGCCTCCTCCAAAACGAAAGTTTTGGTCTATGAGTATGGTGAAGGGTAAAAAATGCGCATCATCCAACCCTCCCCCTATCGGCTGCGATAAAGGTTTGTCCGGTTTCATCCCCATTTGATCCTACGGGATACGGAACTGCAATTGCCAAAAGGCTTAAGGGAGAATGGGGTAGGAAAGGTTAATAAGCATTCTATGGCTAATGTCCTATGCCTCGATTTCTCCATTTAGCGGATATCCATTTAGGCTTCGATCGCTACGACAGTAAAGAGCGGACGAAGGATTTTTTCTGGGCCCTTGAAGATGCGATTCAGAAGTACGCAATTGACGCCCAGGTTGACTTTGTGGCGATTGCGGGGGACCTGTTTGAGCACCGCACGATTCAGCCTGGTACTTTAAACCAGGCAAAAGTTTGTCTGGAAATGTTGCAGGAGGCAAAAATTCCAGTTCTGGCCATTGAGGGCAACCACGATAACCGTCCCTATGGCACCCAGGCAAGTTGGCTCCGCTACCTCTGTGAAGATGGATTGCTAATTTTGCTAGAGCCAGGAAATCCAACGTTAGGGGAATCGCTCTATTCTGCTTGGGATGGGCGGCATGGGGGATATATCGATCTTGACTGCGGTGTGCGCGTGTTTGGTTCCTATTGGTATGGAGCCTCTGCACCCAAGGCAATTGCCAACCTGGCCGAGGCAATCCAGCAGCTTCCTACTGGTCCAAAGTACTCAGTCATGCTGTTCCATCATGGCCTGGAAGGGCAGATTGCCCGTTATCAGGGAGCACTCCGCTATAGTGATCTGTTGCCCCTAAAACAGGCCGGCATCGACTACCTCGCTTTAGGGCATATTCATAAGCATTACACCGAGCAAGGCTGGATCTTTAATCCCGGTTCCCTGGAAGCGAATAGTATTGAAGAAAGTAAATTCGAACGGGGAGTCTACCTGGTTGAAATCGATCAGTCAGGGATACGAGCCGAACTAAAGCAAAATTATTATCAACGTCCAATCGTGCAGTTGAAGGTGACAGCACGGGGGCAGGAAAGCCTGGAACAGGTGGAAACGGCGGCTGTAACTAGCGTCCAGGAAGCGATTCAAACAGGCAAAATTGATCCCCAAGGGTTTCCAATTGTAGAACTGCGGATTGAGGGACAGGTCGGATTCGATCGCCTGGAACTTGACACCCGCAAGCTCCAGCTTCAGCTTCAACAGCTTAGTAAAGCACTTATTTTTCTGCTGAAATACAACGTCGATACGGTTGAATATGCCTCTCCTATTTCCGAGGAAGCCAGTCGCCTCCAGGTCGAACAGGAGGTGTTTACGGATCTGTTGACGGCCAACAGCACCTATAAAAAGCAGGCGATCGACCTGGCCCAGGGATTAATTGATCTTAAGGAATTACAGATTCAAGGGCAGTCAGAGACGGACTTGTATGAGTTTGTCCAAAGCCTTTTGAGTCAGGAATGATGCTACTCTTGACCTTCCTTCCCCTCGATGGTCAGGGTTCTTGGATGGTCAGGATTCCTGCAATTTCCTAGTATCCAGATACTGGCGCAATTCCTCATGGACCTGCTGGTAGAGGGTTGTATCTTCGCCTTTAAGCCCTACCAGACTATAAAGATGGGTCAAATCTTCCCGTCCCCGAAGTTGATGCTCTCCCAAAGAGACGACCTCAACCTGATCTTGAACCCGCTCGTAGAGAGAGCCTGGAATCAGGATGTCGGTATAGAAGTTTTTGGTCAGTCCTTCGATCCGGCTGGCGACGTTTACCGCATCCCCGATCACGGTATACTCCAACCGTTGGAGGGAGCCAATGTTGCCAGCAATTACTTCCCCATAGCTGATGCCAATGCCGTGATAGAGCAGGGTTTTCCCTTCCCGTTGCCATTGTTGCCGCAATTCAGCCAGGGCTTGCCGCATTCCTAAAGCTGCGCGGATGGCATTCATCGCATCATTCTCTTCTCCCTGGGAAACAGGGGAGCCAAACTCCGCCATAATCGCATCACCAATAAATTTATCGATCGTCCCGTTAAGGCTGGAGATTGCTTCTACCATTGCATTCAGGTAAGTATTCAATTGAGCAACCAACTGATCCGCAGGAAGTTTGTAGGAGAGACAGGTAAAGTCACGAATATCGCAAAATAGAACGGCGGCCTTTAGTTTCTGCCCCTGCAGTAGTGCTTCATAGTTTTCCGGCTGGCTCAAAATTTGTTGGACAATGGAAGGCGAGACATAACGCTCCAGGGTACGGCGCAAGCGAAGTTTTTCGAGTAGATTGCTGATCGCTCCTGTTCCCAGAAAGGACAACCCGCTGAGGGCGATCGCCAGCGCAGGAATCGCAACGGGCAGAATCAGCCCAGCCTGAACAAAGCTGAAATAGCTAACCCCTGTCCAGGCAGCGGCTAATCCTAAGGCCAGGAGCGATCGGGGGATTGCCCGTTTAGCAAGCCGAACCGCGATCAATCCGCTGGCTGCGATTTCCAGGAAGACAAAGATGCCGCGCCCAATTGGACTGGGAATTGCTTCTGCGATCGCCCGATTTTCTAGTAGAGTCGCAATTTCATTGGCGTGAATTTCCACACCTGGAATTCTGCCAAACGGTGTCGGGTGAAAATCATTAAAAAATGCAGCCGTGGGGCCGATTAGAACAATCTTGTCTTTAAAGATTTGTTGCTGTTGCCTTACCTGCCAATTTTCAGGAGAAAGCACATCTAAAAATGAAATCGTAGAAAAGGTATACTGCCCTCCATAAAAAAAGATGTAGTCTCCTTTAGGGGATGAAAAAGGAACATTTGCCACTTTCAGGGCAGCTTCAGGAAAGGAAATGGCTTCTGGCTGAGACTGGAGCAGATCCGAATTAATTTTCTCTTTCAAATAACTCCAGGCAAAGCGGCGATATTGGCCCCCTGGTTCCAGCAGATAGTTAATAAAGCCAATGGAACCGGGAGTGGTCTGAAACATCGGGTCAGGGTAGACCAGTTGATCTAAACCACCGCCACCGCTGAGAGAGGACGTATGCATTGCCGCCAGCGTTACTCGTCCTCGATACCGTTGCAGAACCTTTTGCAGGCGTTGGTCAGCTTCCGGGCGATCGCTGGGGGAGTCAAATACGATATCCACCGCCACCGCTTTGGCACCCGCTGCCATCACTTTTTCGATCGCCGTTGCGTAGGCCGCTCTGCTCCAGGGCCAGGTCCGAATCGGTTCAAACTCCTTTACCTGTTTGAAATTAGCGCCCTGAGTCAAAGAGTCCTCATCCATTGCCAGAATCACAATGGAGTCGGGCTGAGCCACCGGACCTCGTAATCTAAAGAACAACCCCTGAGCGCGGAGATCCAGCGATCGCAGCAAATCCGGATTCAATACCGTTACAACGGCACTCGAAATTGCCCAAAAGCCCACCAGCCAGGGACCGAATACCGCCAAACTAAGACGCCATTTACTATTTTTTCTGGGAGAAAAGAGGGTCATTATTCCCATTTGAAAGAGTATGGATTGCAGATGGGGTGCAGGGGTGGAACCCCTGGCTGGGGGCGAAGCCCCCCCACCCCCATCTGCAACCTTCATTTTTTAAATTGGTATCAGCTATCGCGGTTGCTGTTTAGATGGAGATTACTAAAACGGTAACGG
>JBAUTA010001314.1:0-2205 GCA_049581985.1 Kovacikia sp. | reverse complement strand
CCAATCAACCGAATCGTCTGGAGGAGATTTTGGGTAATGGGTTGCGCCTCAATGAAGCCTGGTTCAAACGACTTCATTGCAGTTCCACTTCATTGTGTTCATCCAGAGCTTGAGTGACAGCCACATCCAACTGATTCCGAATCTCTTGCCATTGCTCCTGCGTTGCAATCCGTCTGCGCTGAGTGATGTCTGCGATCCGAATATATTTCAAGGATGACTTCGCGTAGTCCTCTAGTTTACGGTCATCCTCGGAGGCGCGATCGCGCTTCTGGCGCTCCTGACTAATTTCGTTCTCTAATTCACGCACCTTATATCTGGCCTGCTCCGGTAGGGCAGCGATGTGGGCAACACTGGTTGCAGCCTCCAGGCTGGCAATAAATTCACTGAGTGAAGCCCCTAAGGTTGTTTGAAGCTCATTAGCAGGAAGATTTTGATTCGCTAAATCTTGGGGCAGGCGATCGAGGGCTTCCTGGGCAATCCGACGTGCATCCTCTCGCCAATTGGAGAGGGATTGCTCCAAATCCAACTCAGCAGAGACCTTAGTATTCTGAAGATCCTTCCAGACCTGCTCATCGGTAAAAGTTGCCTGAGCGGATGCGAGGTTCCAACTATCAAGAAACGTTTTTGCCGGGTTACCGCTGTTTAGGCGAAACTCGATACTGGCTAACGTAGCCGCAAATTCCTTCATTCCCGCAAAGGCTTCTCCCCACTTCTCAACAAACTGAGCTACCTGGCGAATCATCTCAGCATAGGCGGGTAGGTTTTGTTGTTGCAGGTGGATCTCCTTCACACGATGAACCGGGTTCGATAATGCCAATATCGTTTCAAATGTGTCTTTTGCTGTCTGAAAATCTTGTGGAAGGGGAAACCTAGCAGGTTTCGACCATTCTGCCGCTTTGTTGGCCTCATTGAGCAAGCCAGAACCAAAACTTTCCATCGCTTCAGATAGTGCAGCCGGAGTCTCGTCAATCTTTCGCAATCCAGCGAGTTTCATCAACAATTTACGAACTTCCTCAACGACCTCCGGTTCTGCTTCAGTCTCCTCTAAAACTAGCTCCACCTTATTAAACTCGCGCACTGCCCGGAGCGCATTTTGCAAATCCTCATCGTTAGGGTTTGTGTATGTTTTCTTGTTGATTAGAACTCTCATGGCTCCTGTTCTGACTAATGCCGCAGCTCCAACTCGCACAGCATTAGGATCCCAACCGTAGGGGGGTTGTTCAAATTCCGTCGTTAATTCCTGTCCTAACACTCGTTCTTTACGACTTTGGCGATTTGATATGTAAAGCCGGATGGCATCCAGCAAAGGACACTGAGGATCGAGCTGACCTGCCTTGTCAAATAACTTGAGACTTTGAACATCCGCTGCCAGGTTTTTGTTGCCTTTCAAAATGTCTAAAATTGCTTTTGGTTCATTAGCGATTCTGACAGGAACCTTCTCATATTTAGAATAGAGTGTTGCCCAAAAGCTGGATAATTCCTGCCGTAGTGCTTCACCTGGCTTTTGATCTGCCTTAGGCGAAAGAGTACGGCTCGTCCCTCTAAATACGATGTGGGCGTACTTCAATCCTTTCTGAATATCTGCTTTTACCGTATTTCGTAGCTTTGTGAGATCATTCGCTTCTCGCTCTGTAGCTAACTTACGGGCCTCTTGCGATTTGTGGGGATCTTGCTTCCATCGATTAACCACAATCTGCATCGCCAGATAATATCGCAGATGGCTATCAAAATCAGGGACGCGATCGCACAACACAAAAATGGTTTGCTTCTCGTCCGACTGGAGGCTGCGGTCTTCTAGATCAGAGGGCTTCGTTCCCCTAAGCACCGACAAAGGAGAATAGACTCGGATGTCAACGAACCCATCACGACTAACCGGGGTGTCGTCAAAGTAGATCCGGGCTGCAAACTCCCCTCCCTTAAATGCAACAGTCGAAAATCCGATAATATCCGTTTTGGCAAAGTGTTCAGCAACACCTTGTTGTAAGCCCTGCCAACGTAAATCAGCAGACTCTTGAGCAACTTCTTCCTCAAAGGTGCGGCGCTCACCTGTTAAAAACTCAAACTCTTCTCCAATTTCAGCAACCAGCTTTGCCTGAATTAGTTTATCCAGTTCGGCTCTAACCCGATGAATTAGCGTTGCCAAATCATCCGTCGTTCGTTCTACTAATAATCGAGCAATATTGTCGATCGTTCTAGGAATATAGG
>JBAUTA010001313.1:0-4394 GCA_049581985.1 Kovacikia sp. | reverse complement strand
CTCATCTCCAGCATCCGTTGAATTGGCTTAAGCGCCGCTATGCGGGTAGATTCGGGCAGAGTAATTTCTGGTGTCTGATTTTTCATGCAACTGTAGAGTTTTTCCAGCGTATTCAGGCGCATGTGGGGACATTCATTGCAGGCACAGTTGTTGAACGGAGGAGCGGGAATAAACTGCTTGTGGGGAGCGACCTTCTGCATTTGGTGAATGATTCCCGGTTCAGTTGCCACAATAAATGCCTGACTGGCACTGTGCTGGATGTATTTAAGCAGGGCTGTCGTTGAACCAATATAGCTGGCATGGCGTAAAACTGCCGGTTCGCATTCTGGATGGGCGATCACCTCTGCCTCAGGATGGCGAATTTTTAGCTGCACCATCTTTTTTTCTGAAAAAGTTTCATGAACCATGCAGCTTCCCTGCCACAGCACCATCTCCCGCCCGGTTTTTTGCATCACGTACTTACCCAGGTTGCGGTCTGGGGCAAAAATAATGGGCTGGCTCTCAGGAATCTGCTCCACAATCTGTACCGCATTGGCACTGGTGCAAATGATGTCGCTCATTGCCTTGATGTCCGCCGTACAATTTATGTAGGAAATTACCAAATGATCAGGATATTTTGCTTTGAATTTAGCAAAGGCATCAGGAGGACAACTATCTGCCAGAGAGCACCCAGCCGCCAAATCGGGTAATAAAACGAGCTTGTCAGGATTCAAGATCTTGGCAGTTTCTGCCATGAAGTGGACTCCAGCAAAGATAATCACATCTGCTTCAGTCTTGGCTGCTTGCTGCGAGAGACCGAGTGAATCGCCGATATAGTCTGCAATATCCTGAATATCTGGTTCCTGATAGTAGTGTGCCAGGATAACCGCATTGAGGTCGCGCTTCAGCTGGGCGATCGCAGCAAACAAATCGTACGGCAATTCAGTTTTGGGAGAAGGAAGGGTGTGTACAAACACGGTAATAACCAAAAAGATGCAAGTAGACTTTAGTTAATTATAGTCTAATCCACCAAAATACAAAAATCCTCTTCCTGTCTTTTTCACCAAAAGTTGAATAATATCTTCGGGGGGGATGGGGGAGTTAGGACCCTACATCACGGGGGACAATGGATTTTCTGTGACGCTGGGCCACGGAAAATCCATTGTCAGGGGGGAAGGCCCGCGGCAGAGGATTGGGTTTAACAGCAGATGGGTATACACCGTAGCTTTGCCAAGGGGAAGTTGAGAGGGGGCTGATCTGCCCCATGCTTCACTTAAATTGGGATTACTCAATCACAAGCGCTAGTTTTCCCGTCACACTTCCTGCCTCCAACACCCGATGGGCCGCTGCCGCTTCTGCCAGCGGAAATCTCTGGCTAACCTCAATTCTGAGCTGTCCCTGGTCAATTAGCCGCGCACATTGTTCGAGAATTTTTGCCTGGGCTTTTTGCTCCTCAACCAATCCTTGCAGCATTGGGGTTAGCATCAACTCAAAGCTGATGCGCTGGTTGCGGGTGCGGGCAACTTTCCAGTTGGTTGCGGGGTCAGGTTCCAGAATCGTCACCACATCCCCATAGATCTGTGTAGCAGCAAAAGATTTGCCCAATAGATCCCGCCCTACGGTGTCAAAGGTCACATCTACGCCCTGCCCCTGTGTCCATTGAAGGGTTTCCTGCACAAAATCCGCATTTTTATAAAAAATGACGTGATCCGCCCCTAGCTGACGAACAAAATCAGCCTTTTCAGGGGTGCTAATGGTGGTGCAAACAGAGGCTCCCTGGAGCTTGGCAAGTTGGACTGCAACATGACCCACCCCTCCGGCACCTGCATGGATGAGGGCGGTCTGGCCTGCCCGCAAGTGGGCCCGATCGTACAAGGCTTCCCAGGCTGTAATCAGCACCAAAGGAGCAGCAGCAGCTTCGGCAAAATTGATCGAGGTGGGTTTGTGAGCCGCGAAGGCTTCATCGACGATCGCCCATTCTGCATAATTGCCCGGATGTCCCCCAAGTCCACCATTGCAAAAGTAGACCGCATCTCCAGGTTGAAACTTTTGCACGGATGCTCCTACAGCTTCCACCATGCCTGCCCCATCGCAGCCCAGAATGGTCGGTAGGCGATCGGGATAAAAAGTGCCCCGCTGGCGGAGCTTCGTGTCGATCGGATTGATTCCTGCTGCCCTCAATCGCACCAACACGTCTGTATTTTGAAGGATTGATGGATTTAGCACCTCGCCTGTCTTGAGAACTTCTGGACCTCCGGCAGCGGTCATTAAAACAGCTTTCACAATAGACTCCGAGAATGGTTTCAACTACTCCTACCAATTTAAACGGTAACCATTGCAGATTAATGATGGGGTGGCAGGGGCTTCGATGTAAGCGCGGCTCGACTGAGATGGTCGGTAAGGGCTCAGCCCAGCCGCGATCGTCAAGTGTCTCAGGCATGGGAGCAAAATCAACCCAGCAACCATTCACGGGCAAAAAATAATTCCTTTGGAATCAGATAAATTTAACCTGATTACTGCCACAACTATAGCTGGTCTAAATTGCTTATGAATAGAGGGAGTTGTGAAAGCACTTTCCTTGACGGGAAAGTACTTTCACAATCCAAATAGGATCGCTATAGACAATCTCTTCTTTTCTTTGGCGACAACGAATTGACCCTGCTCCGGAGAGATGGAAGGTCAAACAATGATGGATAGAATAGGCCTGATTGTAGGAACAATAGAGAATACTGTTGATAGAAATGGTCAGGTTGGGATTATGACTGATGTTAAACACGTGATTAAAATTTCAGATATCTCTGACGAAGGGTTACTTGAACTTTGCAGAGCTGCTGAAGTGATTGCTTGTGAGTGCCCGGGTTATTTAGCTCGGATCGTACGACAGGTTCGTACATTCAAAAAATACACAACAAATTGCATCGAGCAGTTTCCAGAAGATACCGAAACCCATATTTGGCTTGCAGAGCGCGCAAGTCAGGTAGAGGAACTGCTGTTTCAAACAATGATTGAGCTAATGCGGAAAGAAGCACTGATTGATGAATTTGATCAGATTCTGCTAGATAAATTGTCTGAAAGAGCGCGGGAAACAGCGTTGAAACAGGTTGGTCTTGCTTCTCAACATAAGGTATCAGGACTACACTAAATTTTGCAACGGGGGGTGGAGGGGATTTTTTCCCTCTACCCCCCTCCAAAACTTCCGTTTTGGTCTTCTAGTAGCAAGCTGAAACCGTTGCTGAGTAGGAATTGCCGACAACTAATGTCCCCCCCACAAACACATTGACCTGATAGGGGGTTTGGCTGGTTCGAGGCGAACCTCCCGGAACGGTAAATGCTTGATTGTTCTTTAACGAAACCTGTTGATCAAATATTTTATCGGCAGAGTTATTGGGGTATTTTAAGTACACAGCAATCTTGTAATCGCCCTCATTTTTGGCGCGAATCGTGGCTACATAACGACTTGCCCGACTGTTCACAACAAAGTCCGTATTCCAATTGTCGGGTGCCCCAGGAAGCCCTGGTTGAGAAACTTTTTTCTGGATATAGGTTTTTCCTTGTCCCCCTACGACCCTTAAAGGGTTACAAGTTTGGGCGATCGCCGGTAATCCAACACCAGCGATGAGGGTTGCAACTGTAATGCTTGTTACCCAATTCATTGAAAATCCTCCCTGATGGTACACCATTCTAAGTAGGTTACTTTTCTTGTTAATGCTTAAAAACCGTAATTAATCGAGTTGAGGTTTAACAACCGTTACGTCTTACACAACGGCACTTTAAGTGACGTAATGGCTTAGGAGCGAGTTCCCACCCATTAATTAAGAGCTTTTTAGGCGATTTCCGCCGTAAGTGTAGTAGATGATTCAATCATCATCAAGCGAAAGCTTTAGAACTAATCCTGGTTCTAAAGAAATTCTCTGTTCCCTTTATCGAGATCGATCGAGAGGCAGACTATACTCTAGAAGTGTCAGCTGTTCGAAACTCTAGAAGTGTCAGCTGTTCATCGTTTGAGTATCAATCCGAGCAGAGAGACTTCAATGGATACAAACTCGGACTTTTTACATGGGATTACTGAAGCGGCTTTAGCAGGTCCACATTTACATCCTTGGGACAGGAAACCTGCTGTAGCTGAGCTCCAAGAATTGCTCAATGCCCACGGCTTTAAACTCAGAGTAGATGGAGATTTTGGCTATATCACCGAGGATGCGGTGAAAGAATTTCAACGCCAGCAAAACTTGAGAATTGATGGAATTGTCGGAACTAAAACCTGGGCAGCCTTAAAGAAACACATTCAGCCTGGAATTCGCACGTTACGACATGGTCATACGGGGGCTGATGTATGTGAACTTCAAGGTCTATTACAAGTCTGTGGTTATAGCGTTTGCAGACATGGAATCTTTGATGAAGAAACAAAG
Source organism: Kovacikia sp. (assembly GCA_049581985.1). Lineage (GTDB taxonomy): Bacteria > Cyanobacteriota > Cyanobacteriia > Leptolyngbyales > Leptolyngbyaceae > Kovacikia. The sequence continues at coordinate 6 of JBAUTA010001313.1, read as the reverse complement.
CAAGCT
>JBAUTA010001312.1:0-4094 GCA_049581985.1 Kovacikia sp. | reverse complement strand
GTCCAGCAGTTCCATTGATGGTTGCATCGCCCACTACAAAGGGGGTATTGACTGCCCCGCCACCGTGTTGAATAGCGATCAGCCCTGAGCCGCTACTGCCGCTACTGTCAATCGTTGGGGTGCCTGGGCCAGCAATGAATCCAGTTCCCTGAACAAACCTGCCTGCGGTAATTAAAACCGTTCCTCCCGTTGCGCCACTGGCCTCAATGCTAGAAAAGGTGACATTCCCCGTAGTGGCTGGCGCAGATAGCTCAACAAAACCCGCCTGACTATCACTGCGGGTGGAAATTGCCCCACTGGAGATCGACCCGGCAGCACTGGAAATCCGAACATCGCCCGCTGCATACCCCAGGCCGGTATTGCTGCTGGTATTAATAGTGCCTGTTGTGATATTTTTTGATGCGGTCAGGGTGATATCTCCCCCATCGCGGGCCGATCGGCCACTCGCGGTTTGGATATTTCCCAGCGTTAGGTTAGCTCCGGAGATACTTACGGGAAGTCCTGTGGCAACGATCGTGTCCGTTGGAACCATGGAAAAATTGCCAACTCCATTGCCGTCCGCATCGGCTTTAAAGGTGACCGAAGTGGACACTCTGAAGGTTAGGGTGCCCCCTGTGAGGGGGTTAATCGTGATGTCATTGGTTGCTTCTAAAATAACGTTGCCATAGGCAAACCCCTGGAGCGCTTCTTGTGCAATCGTGATGGATTGACCGGGGAAATCGGTGCTGAAAATATCGGGGAGGGCCGTGTCATTGGAGCCAGTACCATAACCTCCAGCAACGATCGTGATATTTTCAGGGTCCAGCAGCAGCGTCCCCAAATTTCCCGCTGGTGCTCTCGTGTCTACCTGCCCCCGGTAAATCAGGTCCTGCTTACCGGACACTTCTACTAAGCCACCGTTGCCTGAATTAGCCCCCCCACGGGCACGGATGCTACCCCCAAACCGGGTCACCTGATCCGCCCAGACCACCACCTGCCCACCCGATCCCTGCAAGAGGCTATCGGCAGTAATGATGGAATCTGCATCGACAAACGTGCTTTGAGCATTGGGGACTGTTCCCTGTCCCCGGTAGCCTCCCCCAATCAGCACGGTTCCCCCGCCCGTATTGCCCGTCGCGCTAATCGTGGCATTTAAGACCCCAACCCTATTCCCCAGAACATGCACGCTTCCTGCGGTTGCCCCGGTAGCGTCCAGCGTTCCTGAAATTACGGTTGTGCCAGGACTAATCGGTACGGTTTGATTCGTTCCAACCAGCCGAATGGTGCCATCTGTGTGAACGGTTATGCCGGTGGCATTGGTCAGGTTACCTCCGGTAAGAAGCTCTGCCAGAGAAGGGGGGGAGAGGGGAGAGGGGAGAGGAGCCAGGGAATTTTGCCCATTGCCGATCGGTTGAATCTCAAAGCTGAGGAGGCTGCCTGGTTGGGTGAGGCGAATTAGATGTTGGCCAGGAATCGCGGCGATCGTAATCAGTCCTCCCGGTGCCGCCACCGGGCCTGTGTTAACCACCACCCCGCCCAATAGCGCAAGGCTGTGGCCCACTCCCACGGCCAGATTGCCCGCATTCACCACGGCTCCGGGTTGATTCAAGGCAAAGGCAAAAGCATTAGGATTTCCCCCCAGCTCTGCATAGTTATTGTCCCCCGCTGCATTAAACCATCCCTGCTGCCCATTCCCCGTTCCCCCGTTCCCAAACCCAATTCCCGTTGCCGTTGTTGCGGTAAACGAACCCGGCACATTCAGACTGGCATTGGGACCAAAGACAATCCCTGCCGGATTCATCAGGTACAGGTTAGGGGCACCACCCGTGACCCGAATTAGCCCATTAATGACCGATGCTTCTCCCCCCGTGACTCGACCCAAAATGTTTTGAACTGAGGGATTGGCAAGGAAATTTGCAATTTGTTCCTGGGTCAGCCCAAATTGCAGAAAGCTGTGAAACAGGTTTGCCCCTGTCTGGGTCCCCCCGGCAATGTCAAAGGTGCTGCCGTTAGGCGTTACCAGGGTATTGGTGCCATCCCTGGCTGGCACGATCGCCTGGGCTTGAACAGAACCTGCGTTAAGCAACCCCGCCAGGGCAAAGGTCACCCATAACGGACTCATTCTCGCCCCAGGCAGGGGTTTAAGCGTCTGCCTGCCCCGCTCAGTCAACCAATTCCGACTCCCGACTTCCGGCTCCTGACTTGCAACGCTTTCCTCCCGACTTTTCCCAGCCTGTCTCAACAATTGTTTACGACGCAGCAGAAATCGCCCCGATGGCAACTGGACAGTTAACTCTAGACTTTCTGCTAAACCCCGCCGTTTGAGGGCTTGTTGAACTACCCGTTGGGCCCGCAGGATCTGCTCAGGTTGCCACTGGCGCGAGGCATTATGTGCATGCTGGCGGTAATAGTAAAGAGGTTGGTGGACGCGCTGCACAGTCGTTATTTCAGACAAACGCAGGCAGAGGTCGTAATCTTCGACATAGTTTAAGGAACCGTTGATGCTACTCACCTGCTCGAAAACCGATCGCCGCAGCAGCCGAAAGTGAAAAGTCATGAAGTCCAGCAGCAGTCGATCTGGGGAGTAGGGAATATGACAACGGTGCCCATAGCTGGTAATGCTGCCGATCTCGTTGATGTTGCAGTAGTCAGTGTAGACCATGCCCGTTTCCGGGTGGGCTTCGAGGACGGGCACGGTTTCTTCTAGCGCTCTGGGATCCAATAAATCGTCGCTATCAACCCAACCGAGATAGGCACCGGTCGTTTGGCCGATCGCTGCCTGTAAAGCGGGCACCCTGCCTTCATGGGGTGCAGCCACAACCCGCACACGCGCATCTTTTTGGGCATACTCCTGGGCAATTTGAAGGGAGCGATCGGTGGAACCATCATCCCAAACTACCAACTCAAACTTCCGATAGGTTTGAGCCAGAATGCTGGCGATCGCTGCGCCCAAATAGGACTCCCGATTGAAGACCGTAATGACAAGGGAAACTAAACCCACAGCAAATACCTTGGAGATCTCAGAACCAAGGATATAGCAGTTCCCAGGCGAGTGAAGTATTGTCTAGCTCAGGCAGGGGATAGCTTGACCCTCAAGGATTGAATCGTTGAGATCGCCCACTCTGCCACCTGATCGATCTCTGACTCGGTATTGAAGCGGCCAATTCCAAACCGGATGGAGGCGTAAGCCAGCGTATTAGACACCCCCAACGCTCGCAGGACGTGGGATGGCTCAACTTTGGCTGAGGTACAGGCCGATCCGGTTGAAACCGCCATGACGGGCTGTAGGCCCAGAAGAAGTGCCTGGCCATCGACTCCGGCAACGCTAATATTGACATTGCCAGGTAATCGTTGGGTTGCATGACCATTCAGATAAATCCCTTCTACCTGACGCAGTTTTTGCCAGAGACGATCACGCAGTCCGATCAGGCGTTGGTTTTCACCAGGCATCTCGGCGATCGCCAGTTCCACGGCTTTGGCGAACCCAACAATTTGGGGAGTGCAGAGGGTTCCTGATCGTAATCCGCGCTCGTGCCCACCCCCATGAAGTTGGGCAGCTAACTGCACCCTGGGATTGCGTCGTCTCATATACAGTGCCCCAACTCCCTTCGGCCCGTAAACCTTATGGGCAGTCAGAGACATTAGGTCTATTTTCATTTCCTCTACATTCAGGGGAATTTTCCCGATCGCCTGGGCGGCATCTGTATGAAAGGAAACGTTGTGTTCGTGGCACATTGCCCCAATCTCTGCCAACGGCTGCAAAACCCCAATCTCATTATTGGCTGCCATCACCGATACCAGAATGGTGTCTGGACGAAAAGCCTGCTCTAGTTTTGCCAGATCGATCAAGCCATCCTTCTGAACCGATAGAACTGTGATCTCAAACCCAAGGGATTGTAAATAGCGGCAAGGGTCAAGGACCGCGCTATGCTCTGTTGTAACGGTAATCAGGTGACGGCCCTGGCTAAAATTCGCCTCCGCCACGCCTTTAATCGCTAAATTATTTGCCTCCGTCGCTCCACTGGTAAAAATAATCTCCTCTGGAGTTGCCTGGATCGCCTCTGCCAGCACTTCTCTCGATTGTTTAATGGCTGCCTCCGCTTCCCAACCATAAA
>JBAUTA010001311.1:0-2332 GCA_049581985.1 Kovacikia sp. | reverse complement strand
GGGAGGAGAAGAGAGGGAGGGAGAGGGGGCAAGATTTTCTGGATCTCTCTGGTTTCATCTGGGCTTCAGGAACTAAAGTAAGGAAATGTAAACGGACTCCATGGCAGCATGAGTAATCTCGAAGAATTGGCTCGACGAACAGAAATGCTGGATGCTGTGCAGCAGTTGGTGGAGGTGGTTGCCCGCCTGCGATCGCCCGATGGCGGCTGTCCCTGGGATTTAGAGCAAACCCCAGAGAGTCTGGTTCCCTATGTGATCGAAGAAGCCTACGAAACCGTCGATGCGATTCAGAATGGAGATGTGGCAGCAGTTTGCGAAGAGTTAGGTGATCTGTTGTTGCAAGTTGTGCTTCAGGCGCAAATTGCCCGCGAACGAGAACAATTTAGCCTCACCCAGATTGCCCAGGGAATTAGCGAAAAATTGATTCGCCGTCATCCCCATGTCTTTGGTGATGTCGAGGTGGAAAGCATGGATGACCTGCACCGTAACTGGGAACAGATTAAAGCCCTTGAAAAAGGAGAAGACCCCCATGCTGTTCCATTTCTCAGTCGCAAACTCAGCCGCTATGCCCGATCTCTCCCTCCCCTGGCAGCAGGCATGAAAATCTCTCGTAAAGCTGCCGCAGAAGGGTTTGAATGGGAAACCGTTGAGGGTGTTTGGGAGAAGTTTGAGGAAGAATTGGGCGAATTTCAAGAAGCTCTTTCTGGCTCAGACAAGGAACACCAGCAGGCAGAGCTAGGCGATCTCTTATTCACCATCATTAATCTTGCCCGCTGGTACGATCTGGACCCCAGTGCAGCGCTGCAAGGGACTAACCAGCGCTTTATCCGGCGTTTAGAGCAAATGGAATCCGTTGCCGAGCAGCCCCTTTCAACTTACTCGCTGGAACAACTGGAGCAACTGTGGCAGCAAGCGAAGGCAACGCTGAAGCAGGGTGAGGGGTGAGGAGCAATGGGGTGGTGAGGAGAAAACAACGGCTAGATGTCCTTCTGGTAGAACTTAACCTCTGTTCCACACGACAGCAGGCCCAGCGACTGATTCAGGCTGGCGAAGTAACCGTAAACCAACAGCTAGTCGATAAGCCTGGAGCTGAAGTGGAGTCATCGGCTCAGGTTCAGGTGAAGCAGCGATCGCCCTTTGTGTCCAGAGGTGGGGAAAAATTAGCGAAGGCGCTCCAGGAATTTGCGATTCCCGTTGCAGGGCGGATTTGTTTGGATGGCGGCATTTCCACGGGGGGATTTACCGACTGTCTGTTGCAGGCAGGCGCAAATCACATCTACGGCATTGATGTGGGATATGGACAGGTCGCCTGGAGCCTGCGCCAGGATTCCCGTGTTACCTTACGCGAGCGTACCAACCTGCGCCATTTGACCCCAGAAGACCTGTATGGAGCTGACACTCCCTGGCCTGACCTGGGCGTGGTCGATGTCTCGTTTATTTCCCTCACTAAAGTTTTACCTGCCCTCTGGCATCTGCTTCAGCCCCCACGAGAAGTGATTCTGCTGGTGAAGCCCCAGTTTGAGGTAGGGCGGAGTCGGGTTGGTAAAAAAGGTGTTGTACGAGATCCCAAGGACCAGGCCGCAGCAATTCTGCAAGTTCTGGAAGCATCCCAGGAATTGGGTTGGCGTTACCAGGGATTAACCTGGTCTCCACTCGTGGGTCCGGCAGGTAATATCGAATATCTGCTGTGGCTAAATTGCGAAAATCCATCCGGCCAGATTAAGCCCGGTACTCAAGACGGGCAGCAAGGTGTTCCGCCTCAACCTGAACTCCTGCCTCAACCAGATCCAGGTCTGAAGGGTGCGCCGGACTTAGACAGGCTTGAAAGGTTAGCTCTAGCTGCCCAACAGGCCTTAGTTAGTAACAAGAGTGATCAGTCTCCTGCCCCCTAGTGTTCCGAAAGGAAAATTTTGATGGGTCGAAGACCCTCAAAATTTAACCTCAATCAATCTTCCAGACGTTAGGGAGGTTGCAGAACTAATTGTTCGCACCCCTAGTAGACCTACACAAAAGTTTTGGAGGGGGGCTGGGGGTGGGTTCCCCACTCCCCCAGGGGGCAAAATTGATGATTTGCAAAGTAGTCCTTTCCCTGACCTGATTTAGCCGCTATGCGATTTACGACACAATTAGACCGTCTTTAACGTGAATCGTGCGGCGGGTTTGGGCGGCGATGTCGGGTTCGTGGGTGACGATGACAATGGTAATGCCCTGGTGATTTAAATCGGTTAGCAAATTCATCACTTCTTGGGAAGTCTGACTATCCAGTGCGCCAGTTGGTTCATCTGCCAGCACCAGGGCAGGACGGTTGACCAGGGCACGGGCGATCGCGACC
>JBAUTA010001310.1:0-7901 GCA_049581985.1 Kovacikia sp. | reverse complement strand
AACCCCACTCCCTTGGCCAACTACCATTAAAAATTCAGGGTGCTCTGTAATTACAGAGCACCCTGAATTTTTAATGGTAGTTGGCCAAGGGAGTGGGGTTAAAGTCGCTGGTTAAAGGCGAAACCTCTACGCCTGCCCCTCAATCTGCCGTGGCTACCCGTGGACATAAAACTTAAATCCACAAATGGTAGGGGCTAACTAAGACTAGCGTGGCTACGATCGTAGGTAGTACTAAAGGTGGGATGGGGTTTACCTTGAATATGATTCCAAAAATGGGAAGTCTCCGAAGGCATACCAATTTCAGCCGCAGCACGGCTCAGCATACATTGCTCACGGTTCTTAATCATTTGATGATGACGAATCATGATTGCCCGCGCCTGTTCTTGGGTAGACATAATAACTTCTCCCTATGTGTTAGCTACATTCTCTTCCTGTAACCAATATAACAGAAATTTCTGTATCAAATACTACTAAATAGTATTTGATTTAAAAATCTTTATTAATTTCCTAGGGCTCCAGCTGCCCAGGGTCGATCCATCCTGCTGAAGAGTAACCGTTTGCTTGCTTGCTGAACCGGACAGGCGGTAAGCTCTAACAACAATCGGCGGTTTAGAGATATGGCAGCAGCAACTGAAAACTGGATTGAAGTCGGTGCGCTTACCTGGTTTTACCGGGAAGCCCAACCAATTGGTAGAACGGACCGATTGCCCGTGGTGTTGCTGCATGGAGTGCCTTCCCAGAGTTATGGCTGGCGGGAAGTTTTGCTAGCTCTTGCGGATCAAGGATTCCGGGCGATCGCCCCTGACTGGATTGGTTTTGGTTTTTCAGCCCAGCCCGATCGGCGCGACTTTGCCTATACGCCCGATGCCTTTATCGAAGCTCTGGAAGCGTTTCTTAAAATGCTCGAAATTGAGCGGTTTTCTTTGGTTGTTCAGGGATTTTTGGGTTCCGTTGGTTTGCAGTATGCCCTTCGCCACGCGGAGCAAATTGAGCGAATTGCCATTTTGAATGCTCCCCTTTCCGCCACAGCTAAGCTCCCCTGGAAAATTAAGCAATTGGGACTCCCCCTCATCGGGGATGTGATCACCCAGGATCCCTTATTGGTCGATCGGACCCTCGAAGGAGGAGGTGGCTACCGGGTCGAAGATAAGGATCTGGATATATACCGTCGCCCTTTCCTCAAAAGTTCTGATGCAGGGCGGGCACTACTGGCAACCGTTCAAAACCTTCAGCTTAAGCAGGCAATGGCAGAAATTGAGTCGGGTTTTCGAGCCTGGGCTGGTCCGATCCTGATTGCCTGGGGAGATAGAGATCCCTGGCTACCCATGAGCCATGCCCAGCAATTCAGCGCTTCCCTGGCGGATGCTGAACTGGTCAAACTGGAAGAAGTGGGGCACTACCCCCAGGAAGATTGGCACGAAAAAGTGAGCGATGCCCTACTGACCTTTCTACGTCGTCAGTCAAGTTAGTGGTGAGGACTGAAACCGAGGACTGGCAAAGGACTCAGGACTCAGCTCGCTGTCATTCCTAAGTGACTGGGCGCAATTAAACTGAAGATGTTAGTGGGGGTGGCGGGGGAAAACCTTTTGCCTGGGAGCGCAGCCCCCAACCCCCTTCTTCCCATTAATTAGGCCGACCTACTTAATGGCACAAGAAACAACGGTTGCTGTTCCAACTGAACCAGAGTTATAAACAACCTATCGATGCTGGTGCCAAAAAATGTCAGGTCAAATACTGGGTGATCGCTACGAGGTAGAACGGCAGATCGGTAAACAAACAGGGCGGTGGACCCTGCTTGCCCGCGATCTCACGAGCAATGAACAGGTCGTTCTCAAACTTCTATTTTTAGATGAACAATTGGAATGGGATGACCTGAAGCTATTTGAGCGTGAAGTGGAAATTCTCAAATCGCTCTCCCATCCCTCAATTCCTCGCTATTTGGGGTATTTTGAGCATCAATTGCTCAACGACAAAGCCCTTGTATTAATTCAGACCTACGTCGAAGGGAGATCTCTGGAACAATGCCTGCAACAACGGCGTACTTTCACAGAAGCAGAAACCAAGCAACTTGCCAAAGCTTTACTCAACATCCTGGTTTACCTGCATGGACGGCAACCTGCCATTCTTCACCGTGATATTAAACCAAGCAACATTCTGCTGGCAAATCGTCAGGCCTATCTGGTTGATTTTGGTTCTGTCAAAGCTATTAGAGGAAAAGAGGAAACCAGTTCGTTTACGGTGGTTGGCACCTACGGCTATATGCCGCCAGAACAGTTTAGCGGGCGCGCCTTATCCGCTTCAGACCTGTTCAGCCTGGGGGCGACTCTGACCACGCTAATCGTCGGGAGCCATCCTTCTAGCATGCCTCGCAAGGGCAATAAAATTGACTTCAGCCAGATTCCCAATATCAGCCCTGAATATGCAGATTGGCTGGGGTGGCTGACTGAACCGAACCTTGATAAACGCGCCAAATCTGCCCAGGAAGCACTCCAAGCCCTGGAACAGGGGCGGCAGCAAAAGTCTACCCTGATCGAGAAACCCGCCGATACTAAGATTTCTCTGACTAAAGACGCCCATGCCCTGGATATTTTGATTCCCTCGCTTCTAGGACAGACACATCTTCAAATTGACCCTCAGCAGATTTCGCTGACCAGCAAACGATTGGGGTTTCAATCTAATCGCCCGCAGGTATCTCCCCGCCATCGCATCAACAAGCTGGAATACCGCAAAATTCTCCCTGGAGACAATTCTCTAGACACCCCTGAATCTCAACTAGCCCTTTGGGCAGGGACGGAAAAGTATGAGCTGGGAAGCAATCTTACCACCTCTGAATTAGATTGGCTGGCCTCTGAACTCTCCGCCTGGCTAAACCTGCCGATTCATGAAATAACTTGAGCAAGCTGTATTTGTGCAGGGCATTCTAACAAAGAATGCATCTCTGCTTACCTATGCACCTAACTGAAACGCCTTCGTGGAAAAATGTTGAAGCGACTTTATACAAAATTTGGGGGTACGAAAGCTTTCGCTTTCCCCAAGCAGAAATTGTTCAAAGCCTGTTGACCCAACGCGATGTCCTGGTAATTTTGCCAACGGGGGGTGGCAAGTCCATCTGTTTTCAGCTTCCGGCATTGCTCCAATCTGGACTGACGCTGATTGTTTCGCCACTGGTGGCGCTGATGGAAAATCAGGTACAGGAGCTACACCAGCGAGGGGGCTCCTTTCAGCACAGCGTTGCCCTACTACACAGTGAACTATCAGGTTGGCAACGGAAAATCGTTCTGCGATCGCTCGAGCAACAACGATTGCGGCTGCTGTACCTGTCTCCCGAAACGCTCTTGAGTCAGCCCGTATGGGAACGACTATGCCAACCTGCCCTAAAAATTAATGGGCTAATCCTGGATGAAGCCCATTGTTTGACGCAATGGGGAGATACCTTTCGACCCACCTATTACCGCCTGGGGGCAGTGCGACCCGCATTGCTGAAACATAAGCCCGCTGGTAGTCAGATCGTGATCGCCGCCTTTACCGCTACTGCCAACCCTCTTGCCCAACAGACCATCCAGCGAATTCTGCAACTCCAGGAACCGCAGGTCTTTCGGCTAAACCCCTACCGTTCCAATCTGGCTCTCAAGGTTCAGGTCGTGTGGACTCCCCGAGGACGACGGCAACAATTGCTGAAATTTATTCAAACTAAGCCCAACCAATCAGGTCTGGTTTACGTTCGCACTCGCCGAGACAGTGAAGCCTTAGCGGAGTGGTTAGGGCACCAGGGCTATCAAACAGCCGCTTACCATGCTGGCTTAAGTCCGACTGAGCGTCGCCAAATTGAGCAGGCGTGGCTAGGGAAGGACATCCAGTTTGTTGTCTGCACCTGTGCTTTTGGAATGGGCATCAATGGACAGAACGGAGTCCGCTGGATTTTCCACTTCCATGCTCCGAACTTACTGTCTGAGTATGTGCAAGAGGTTGGTCGAGCCGGTCGAGATGGCCAGCCAGCTGAAGCCTTAATGCTCATTAGTGAACCATCGGGATTCCTCGACTCAGCAGACAGACAGCGGTGGCAGTTTTTTAGGGAACAGGCGCAGAGGCAACATCAAATAGCCCGAAAGTTAGCTAAACAGATTCCGCTTCAAGGAGACATCGGAACGGTAACCCGTCAATTCAAAGATGGAGCCATTGCTTTATCCCTCCTCCACCACAGCGGACAACTGGAATGGGAAGATCCGTTTCGGTACGTCATCAACCGATCTTCGGGTTCCCATTGTCCAACCCAAAATCAGGGGGTCCAGGAGATGACCCGCTTTCTCAGAACAAACCAATGTCGCTGGAAATTTATCATGGGCGCGTTTGGCTTTCCAGAAGAGGCTGCAGCGATGGAGAAGGGTTGTGGGCACTGCGATCGCTGCGTTTCCCGGCGGTTGCATTAAAAAGCAGGAGTTCACCGTCCAGACTCGACCTGTAGGTGAGCGCCGTTAAATTCCGGTCGTTAACCGGATGATCCTGATAGAAAAATTAATATTATCTATAAAGCTCCTTTATAACCGTTAGAATTACGTCGGAATCATTAACTCTGCTGAGTAATTGATGAGAGGAGAAAAGCCATGACAGATTTGAATCGGGGAATCATGAAGTTCGATGGCGCAGACAGTCCGGTTGCGGTTGCTGTCTCGGCGATCGTTGTTCTCGGCAGTATCGCTATCCTGATCCTGTGGGCACTGAGTTCTGCCTATGAGATCGGTTAGTCCGGGGTAAATTCAGATTGGTATTTAAGTGAAATTGACGCATTTGAGGGCACGGTAACTCGTGTCCTCAAATGCGTTTTTGAGCATTTAAGTGGGCTAAGTGGGCCAACTGGGCTATAAGCGGGCTAAGTGGACGCGAATTCAGGCACAGGACCTCTACCCAGGAAAATCCGCGATATCCAAAAATAGGGGAAACTCTTCCTGATCGCCCATCCTCACACCGTTACCGGAGGAGTCGCAGCTGGCGGATTCAGAAATCGGATTTGGGTGCCATCCGTGGGCGTATACGCCACAAAGTAAGGAGTATTTTTGAAACTGGTCAGGTTGGAAAGGAACGACCCGCCGCTGCCTGGAGTCAGATCCAAGGCAGCGATCGTGCCAGTCGCCGTGCCATCCGTCTTCCACAACTCAGGTCCGATCGTGCCATCATCGGCAATAAAGTAAAGCGTCCCATTAATATTGGTCAAATTAGACAGCGAAGAGCCCAAACTCCCAGTTCGGATATCCTTCACCAGAACCGTGCCAGCCGCAGTCCCATTACTCTTCCAGAGTTCCTGTCCACTGGTGCCATCATCAGCAACAAAGTAAAGCGTCCCATTAATATTGATGAGACTAGACGGATTAGAACTCATCGTGCCTGTCTGGATATCTTTCACTAAAACCGTGCCAGCCGCAGTCCCATCACTCTTCCACAGTTCAGTCCCGTTCGTTTCATCAAACGCTGCGAAATAAAGCACTCCACTAACATTTACCAGGCTATAGGGGAAGGAACTCCCGCTACCCGGAAGAATATCCTTCACCAGAACCGTCCCAGCCGAAGTGCCATCGCTCTTCCATAACTCAAGCCCATTGACCCCGTCGGTTGCGGTGAAATAGAGCGTACCGTTGACATTGGTCAGGTTAGACGGAGCGGAACCCAGGGCCTCCGGGTAAATATCTTTAACCAGCACAGTGCCAGCGACCGTGCCATCGGTTTTCCACAGTTCCACCCCATGGGTACCATCGTTAGCCGTAAAGAAAAGGGTGCCATTGACATTGGTTAAGTTAGACGGAGTACTGGTAGAGCTACCAGTCAGAATATCCTTGACCAAAACCGTCCCAGCCGTTGTGCCATCCGTTTTCCATAACTCTGCCCCACGGGTGCTGTCATTCGCTGTGAAGTAAAGGGTGCCATTGACATTGATCAGATTAGAGGGAGAAGAACCGTTGCTGCCAGGGTTGATATCTTTGACCAAAACCGTCCCTGGGCCTGTACCATCCGTTTTCCACAGCTCAGCCCCATTCGTGCCATTATCGGCAACGAAGTAAAGTATCCCGTTAACATTGGTCAGATTCGCAGGATTAGAACTGCCAGTCCCTGAAGCAATATCCTTCACCAGGGTGGTACCAGCTAACGTGCCATCCGTCTTCCACAGCTCATTGCCACTGGCAAGGTCATTGGCTGTGAAGTAAAGCGTGTTATTGACAACGGTCAAATTTCCGGGGGGCTGGGAACTAAACCGATTCAAGTCATTCAGCAGAACGGTTCCAGCGGTCGTGCCATCACTTTTCCAAAGTTCAGTGCCCTTAGTGCCGTTATCAGCAATGAAGTAAAGGGTGCCATTACCATTAATCAAGTTGAAGGGGGCAGAACTATTAGTTCCCAGAAAAATATCTTTGACCAGAGTTGTACCTGTGGAAGTGCCATCACTTTTCCATAACTCATTGCCATGGGTGCTGTCGCTGGCAGTGAAATAAAGCACCCCATTGACATTGGTCAAGTTGGCAGGATTAGAACTGCCTCCACCTGGGAGAATATCCTTGACCAGAATAGTACCACTGGCTGTGCCATCACTCTTCCAGAGTTCATTGCCAGCCGTGCCATCGTTGGCGGTGAAATAGAGAACATTATTAATGTTGGTCAGATTGGTTGGTGAAGAACTGCCGCGTTCCGCCCGGATATCTTTTACCAGAACTGTGCCGCCAGTGGTGCCATCGGTTTTCCACAGTTCGACGCCGTTTGTCAGATTATTAGCGGTAAAGTAAAGCGTATTGTTGACAACGATCAGGTTATCGGGCGAAGACCCGGAACTCCCTGCAATAATATCTTTGACCAGCACAGTGCCAGCGACCGTGCCGTCACTCTTCCAGAGTTCGATTCCATTCGCATCGTCAAAGGCTGTGAAGTAAAGTACGCCATTAAAGTTCGTCAGATCCGATGGGCCAGAGTCCGTCACACCGGGGAAGATATCTTTGACTAAAACTGTACCAGCCGCGCTCCCATCACTTTTCCACAATTCACGTCCGTTGGTATCGGTTGTGGCGGTGAAATAGAGCGTGCCATTGACAGCCGTTAAGTCAGATGGATCAGAACTAGAAGTGCCTTCCCAGATGTCTTTAACCAGAACGGTGCCAGCGGTGGTGCCGTTGGATTTCCATAACTCCCGGCCATTGGTGCTGTCGCTGGCGGTGAAGTAGAGGGTGCCGTTGACATTGGTCAAATTGGCGGGGGAAGAATCGCCCTGGGACGCAATATCTTTGACCAGGACGGTGCCAGCGGCGGTGCCATCTGTTTTCCACAGTTCAGCGCCGCTAGTGCCATCGGTGGCAGTAAAGTAGAGGGTGCCATTGACATTCGTCAGATTGGCAGGAAGGGAACTTGCGCTTCCAGGATTAATGTCCTTAACCAGAGAGGTGCCTGTCGCGGTGCCGTCTGTCTTCCACAGTTCAATGCCCCTGGTTCCATCATCGGCAGTGAAGTAAAAGGTGCCGTTAATGTTAATTAGATTGGAGGCAAAGGAACCGGAGGTTGGGGAGTTGAGATTGGTGACTGCTGTGGCTGTAGCCGTTGGGGCTGCAGTAGTCGTAGCTGTGGCAGTTTCGAGGGGATTGCTACTGACGGTTTCTGTGCTGCCGCGTAAAGAACTGGAGGGGAATATTTCTAAGGCAGAGGAGAAGGAATCCGGGAGGAGATTGGGTGAATTGGCCAACTCTGGGGAGAGGGGTTGGGAGGAAGGGAATTGGGAATTGGTAGATGACAGATTGTTCATAATTCGACTTTCAGGCTAATTGCAGTTTTGGTCGCATTTCGCATTTGTGAAGTCTTGGATGTACTCGGCAAGACGCCCCGATGTTAGCACCTCTGAATAGCAGGCGATCGCGGATCAATCGCTCCTAAGC
>JBAUTA010001309.1:0-3365 GCA_049581985.1 Kovacikia sp. | reverse complement strand
GGGTTTCAAGGGTGTTTGATCTGAGTGACAAAGAAATTGTCGAAATTGGATGTGGAACAGGTTGCAGCACAGCCGCTTTTGCTCATTTTGCTAAACACATTCATGCTTACGAAGTTTCCGAGTTATCTACATTAGCTGCTCAGGCAAGAATGCAGATTATGGAAATTAATAACGTCTCTATAATTCAGTCTGATTCTGAAAGTCTTCTGAAAACACTGAAATCAAATCACTGCCTTGGAGTATCAGCCGTTTTATTATTTGCAGTTCTGGTGACTGCCGCAAATGTGGGTGAGCAAACGGGTGGCAAACAAGTGCTCCACTGAGTCAAGCAGATGGGCAAAGGAGTCTGTCGTCTTCATCCGATTTGGACTGATGGCGGCTTTGGTGGTGAACCTTTTCTGGTTTAGGTAATGGATGTTTGCCGCTGGATCGTGCAGGTGGTGCTCAGACCAGAACAAACCAAAGGGTTCGTGTTACTCAAAAAAAGGTGGGTGGTTGAGCGTACTCTCGGGTGGCTGATGCATTGTCGGCGATTAGTCAGAGATTATGAACTGCTGCCACAAACTTCGGAGACTTTCATCTACTTGGCAATGATCCGTATTATGGTGAGGCGATTGGCGTAAAATCTAACCCCCCAAAACTTTTCAAACATCCTCTCAAAGCCAAGAGTCGTATGGTGGAAAGTCAACAATTCCCGCACTCAAACATATCTTTTCAACTAAGGAGTGCCAGGATGTGTTGGAATTATAGCCCATGCACCTGGCAATGCTGTCGCAGTTCAAAGAGTGGAACTGGGTTGATCGCGAAAATTACTGTGCGCTGTTTTTTGCTCAAGCGATCGCCGCTACTTTTCCTGCTGGTACTCGCTTGCGAAGAACACGACCTATTTTGCGCTCAAGCATGGTCGTGAGTATATCCATTCCCCAGTTTTTCTGATTCGCTTCGCCGGACTTCTAATTTATCGCTGTCTGCTCAGAATCCTGCGCCTCAAACTAACTCATCGCCTTCCCAATCCGCTGTTGTTGCAATATATGCGAGAAGCAATCGCTGGAGTCGGTGAAGGCTGGAAAGCCGGACTACAATTTCACCATTCTAATAATCATGCAAATTCGCGATCGCTCTCTTCCGGTAGCTAATCCGACTTTAAGCACATTAATTGCTGAGTTAGGCTCAGAATGTCAAACTGTCACTGCCTTAATCCACCAGCTACAATCACCTCATTTGAGTGCCAGACAACAAGCTGAGATTCTGGCAGAGTTGCTGGTTGCTGCCATTCATCTGAATGTTCATTGTGGAGAGGATTTTCAGGAACTGATTGCTCAGGAAATGGAAACTCTACCGGATGAGGATGAATCAAAGTAAAATTGAAGCTAATTACGCTGGCATCCCTCTGTCGCTATGACTCAGCCCATATTAGACACCGAAGACACTGCTATTCCAGATATCAACGATTTGGTGATTGAGGATGACACGCCCGTGGACAATTTTCAGTCAGAGAAACAGCAGCGGTTGTTAGTAGAACCCTTATATAGTTCGCAGGTTTTACCGGAACCGTTTGTTGTAGCAGCGAATGTGGGTGTATTCTTTGCTGTTAAGCAAGATCCTCTAGTGCCGGATGTGTTTGTGAGCTTAGGGGTACAAATGCCTGCTGACTGGTCACAAAAGCGTAACCGTAGCTATTTTGTGTGGGAATTTGGCAAAGTGCCAGAGGTTGTCATTGAAATTGTCTCAAATCGAATCGGCAATGAGCTAACGGTCAAAAAAGAGGCTTATGCTCGGATGGGCATTGCTTACTATGTCGTTTTTGATCCTCTGAACCAGATTCAAGGACCAGACCAGATGGATGGCAAACTGCTGCGGGTATTTGCGTTGACCGTGGGACGATATGGAGAACTCCCAACCCCTTGGCTTGAAACTCTGGGGTTAGGGTTGACTTTATGGGAAGGGTCGTTTGAAGGGCAGACAGGGACATGGTTGCGCTGGTGCGATCGCCAAAGTCAGATGGTTCCCACCGGGGCAGAACGGGCAGAACAAGAAAGACAACGGGCTGATGCTGCTAATGCCAGGGCTCAAAGATTAGCAGAACGGTTAAGGGCAATGGGAGTAGAGGTTGATGAAGAATAATTACTGATGACGCTCGTTTCGCTGCTGTACTTTTTACTACCGGCGGGTCATCGCAATGAGAGCAGCCACCGTAAGTTCGGGTAGAGCGCCCAACGTTGGCAAGCTGTCTGTACCTGAATACACGATGGGAAGATCATCGCCCTGCCAGACCCAAACCTGCTGACGAGATAGATCGATTAACCAGGCAAGCTGAGTGCCGTTGCTAAGACAATGAAGAATTTTATTTTGCAAGTCCAGGGTGCTTTGATCCGGGGAGCGAATCTCAATCAACCAGTCGGGTGCGCCACCCAGAGGACCGTCTTCAGTGGGAAGGCGGTTACAGGCAACAACCGAAATATCAGGCACAGATGAGTAGGGGGGCACCACGCAGCGTAACTCTTGCACGGCTTCAAACTGGTCGGTATGGTCATTGATATAATTCACCAAATTGCGTTGCAGTCGGGAGTGAAAGAGGGTTGGCATTGGTTTCTGAGTTGCTTGCCCATTAATTAGCTCCCATGCGGGAGAAGCCTCAATATTGGGTTGAGCGAGAAACTCTGCAAGCGGAATTTTTGTGACTGAGTTAACCATATCCCTTCCTAGAATTTCATCACACTGACCCAGACGGAACTTTGCGATACTCTACAATAATATCCCCTTGAACGAGTCATACCCAGTTACTAAAAAATGAGAGATCGCCATGTATGTAGCCATTACAAAGCCACTGACTTTTGAGGAGTTTCTCGCCTGGGATGACGGTTCGGGCAGAGAGTTTGAGTTACTGGATGGAATTCCTGTGCCACTATCTGAACCTAATGCCAATCATGAAGATTTGATCGAGCGACTGTGTGCCTACCTGGAAGCTCACTGCTTAGAGGGTGATCTGCCCTATGTTTGCAGGCAGTCCAAACAGGTGCGGCTTAAAACGGAACCAGATGAAAAAGAAAAAAGCCGTAAAGCTGATATCGTTATCTTCTCTAGAGATGAGTGGCAGCGGATGAAAGGTAGTTCTAGCTCTGCGGCGGCTTACATTCCACCACCAGGGGTGATTGAGGTGGTTAGCAATAATTGGAGAGATGATTATCTAACTAAACTCGCTGAGTACGAAGAGCTGGGAGTTTTAGAGTACATCATCGTAGACTATGCTGCCTATGGTGGTATGCGATTTACTGGTTCACCAAAGCAGCCCACGATTACAATTTATCAGTTGGAGAATGATGAATATCTGCCAGGTAAAATCTCTAGAGGGTACGATCGCATTG
>JBAUTA010001308.1:0-1514 GCA_049581985.1 Kovacikia sp. | reverse complement strand
TGAAATTTGAACGCGGCTATTGATTCCAGGCAAGTTTACAGAAGGCACCAGCAATGAAAATGAGGTAGAACCGGAATCAATCGTTCTACGAATGAAGACTGTGACCAGCGTACCGATGGATGTCTCAACAATATCTAGCTCGTCCCCCTTGAAGGTCAACATTTGAGAAGCATCTTGATATTCAAAAGCTTTGATAGAGCCTAACTCTCCGGTAGAGTAATGAATACAAACTTGATGCCCATGAAGTTGATAAATATTTGGAGTAGTCATAATATTTTTCCCAATTTATTATGTTGACAGGATTGTAGCTATACCTAGTCAATGGGGATATGAGAAGGATTAAACTATAGTTTTTGTACAATCAAAAACGTAGGATGTTTGCCGAAAGTTTATAAATTTCTCATAATTAACCTACCAAGAAATCTCGTTTTTTGAAGTGATCTCTCTCACAGGAAAACTATGATTGCGATCGCACTAATCAAAATCAGACAGGTAGGCAATCTTCCTGAATCAGAACGTCGCCCCAGCATTCTCAAAAGCCAAGCCTTAGCTTGCTTGTGAAGGCAATCGCCCGTCAGGAGCAACCGAAGAAAAGGCGATCGCCAAGCATAAGATGGACTGCGATCGGGCAATAATGAACAGACCAGGCTAAGCGGCGGCTCCCCAATCTGGGAATGCTGGAGTTTTGCCTGTGCTGGGGTTATTGCGGGTGCTTGTGCTTGGGCGATCGCGCTCGGATTAAAACTGTTGATTAGTTTAAAGGCCAAGAAGCCCCCGTGATGATCCTTACGATGTATGCCAGCAGCTGTGAGACGGTACTCAGAGGACTGGGCTTTTTGCTTAATCGCAACCGGATCAATGTGGCGGTTTCTTGTGCCCAATGTATCTTTATTCTTGTGAGCAGTCCAACTCTTGCAGCAAGACTCTGCAAGACGGTTTCCGAAAGTCAAATTATTTTGAACTGTGGGAATTCTCTAAAAAACCGCCCCTCAATGTTCGGTTGGTCTCACTTTAAGGTAAGAGGTATATTCGCTACATTATCTATGATTCAAGATTGCTACTTTTACCTAAAAGCACTTTAAGACCATGAATATATATACTCAGTCTTCAGATTCAAGTTTTTCCAAGACAGAGCAGAGCAATCTGCTCGCTCAGTTTATCCAGTCGTTACCGGAGGATGCGATCGCACGGATGCATGAACCGAATCCAGAAGCAGCGCAATTAATGCACCGGAATTTGGCAAATGTGTTTGGGGCACTCCCTAGCGACCAATTTCAAACTACAGTGATGACCAGTCGTGAAGCGCTAGCTCAGCTCGTAGCTTCTGCCATGAAGTATGGATATTTTCTCCATGCTTCTGAACAACGGTTGAGCTTGAAAAATACTTTTTCGGAAATGGAATAAAAGTGATTCAAGTTTGTTAATTTGTGTTCATCGCTTGAGAAACTGATATTTGGTCAGGACAAATTAATAAATGGCGGATCTAAGCGGAACGTGGCTGGGAACCTATTGGC
>JBAUTA010001307.1:0-35199 GCA_049581985.1 Kovacikia sp. | reverse complement strand
GTGGAAACTGAGCAAGAGCATAGCCATATCAATACCTTTCGTAAGGTCGGCTTGATGACGGCAAGCGCTCTCATCGATAAAAAAGGGTTAAGCGCTCTGCTTAAGTGGAATTCCTACAAGTTAACACTGGGTAGCGAGGTACTGCCAACCTACAAATATTATGCATTGCGATCGATCGCCAAAGGGGCATTTAAATACAAAAAGCAGCACTATTCCCCCTATTTGCAAGAGTTAGAAGCAAAAAATGAGTTCATTATCAAAGCTCCAACTACGGGAATGCTAGGGCGTTCTTTAGACTATTCCCTACCAATGCAAAGTTTTCTAAGTTTCAATTGGGGGGCAGGCTCGCCTTTCATGGCTTGCCATTTCTATGCCATGCGTATCATTGCTAACTTGTATCTCAAGAATATGGAGCACACGATCGTCAAGTACTTCAAGAAATTACAGAAACACGAAGAATTTATTCCCGCTCCAACCGCCATTTCCCGTAATCACTTTTTAGATGAGGCGTTCCATACGACCATTTCCCACCTGATTGCAAAAGACATGTACAGGGACTTTGCCAAGCCCACAGCCTACGAACGATTTATTGCCAATTTAGGGATTCTCATGCTGCAACGAGGCACTCTGGGGGGTCTTTCGGCTGTGTTACCCCATCGGTATTTTGCCGATGACTTTCCAATCATGGAGTTGGTTTATCGGCTGTTGCAATCTCCATTGTTTGGTATGTCTGCTACGGATGCGCTTCTCTGGATGGAACGGTGTTTTTGTAACGAACATGAGGGGTTCCATCTGGCCAGCCGAAATCGTCAACGACTCTTATCGGATCTGCGTCACTTCTTTGAAGGGGTTGACTATCTATGGCCAGGTAACCGCGAAATGCTTGTCATGGCGGCACGAGGCTCGATTAAGCAGGCCATTGA
Source organism: Kovacikia sp. (assembly GCA_049581985.1). Lineage (GTDB taxonomy): Bacteria > Cyanobacteriota > Cyanobacteriia > Leptolyngbyales > Leptolyngbyaceae > Kovacikia. The sequence continues at coordinate 34,276 of JBAUTA010001307.1, read as the reverse complement.
AAAGAACCGTAAAACGTTTGCCCAGTTCACGAAAGCCGTTCTTGCCCAAGAAGGCTAGAGCAAAGGCAGAGGGAGGCAGAATACCGTTGCAAACAGGCAGATGAAACAGACGTTTACCGGTTTAAAAGATGGAATCGATCGCAATTGTTGGTATTGGTTGTCGTTTTCCGAAGGCAAATCATCCTGAAGGGTTTTGGCAACTTCTGCGAAATGGTGAAGAGGCGATTACTGAAGTACCAGAGGCTCGCTGGGATATCGATGCTTTTTATCATGATGATCCCAAAACACCTGGAAAAATGAGTACTCGCTGGGGGGCATTTCTGGATCAGATCGACGGCTTTGATGCGGACTTCTTTGGCATGTCTGCTGATGAAGTTGAGCATGCTGACCCCCAACAAAGGCTTTTTTTAGAAGTGGCATGGGAGGCCCTGGAAAATGCTGGAATCGTGCCAGCCCATCTGGCAGGTAGTCAGACAGGAGTATTTGTCGGTTTATGCACGATCGATTACCATCGGTTGCTGTACAAAAATTTTGCCTGCATCGGACCTTATAGTGGCACAGGAACCACTCCCTGTATTACAGCCAACCGGTTATCTTACCTGCTGGATCTGCGCGGACCCAGTATTTCGATCGATGCAGCCTGCGCCTCATCTCTAGTTACCGTTCACTTAGCCTGTCAGAGTTTACGCAGCGGAGAGTCGAATCTCTGTTTAGCGGCTGGGGTCAACTTAATTCTTTCTCCAGACTCGACGATCGCATCCTCTCAAACCCAATTGCTCTCTCAGGAAGGGCGCTGCAGAGCATTTGATGCCAGCGCCGATGGGTATGTCAGGGGAGAAGGCTGTGGCGTTGTCGTACTCAAGCGTCTTAGTGATGCCGTCAGGGATGGAGACAACATCCTTGCTCTGATTAGAGGCTCGGCCATGAATCAAGATGGTCTGAGCAATAGCATGACTGCACCCAATGGTCTGGCTCAGCAAGCATTGATTCGTCAGGCTTTGAAAAATAGCAATGTGAAACCAGTAGAGATTAGCTATGTGGAAGCGCATGCCGTTGGCACATCAATTGGCGACGCGATTGAAGTAAAGGCATTAAAAACCGCCCTGATGGAGGGACGTGACCCCGATCGCCCCTGCTGGATTGGCTCCGCTAAACCCAACATCGGTCATTTGGAAGCCGCTTCAGGAATTGCAGCCCTGATCAAGGTCGTTCTCTCGTTACACCATGAGGAAATTCCACCCCTCCTGCATTTAGAGCAGTTGAATCCCTACATTTCCCTAGAGAACACCCCCTTTGCTATTCCAACCAAGTTGCAACGCTGGTCCCGTGGAAACGAGAAACGGTTAGCTGGTATTAGTGCCTTTGGCTTTGGTGGCACCAACGCTCATCTCATCCTGGAAGAAGCACCTGTGCCTGCACCACAACTGCCAGAGGTTGAAAGACCTCAGCATGTGTTCACCCTCTCAGCAAAAACGGATGCGGCGTTAAAAGAACTGGCAAAGCGGTATGAAGCCTTTTTAGACGCTCCCGATACCTCTTCAATTGCGGATATCTGTTTTACCACCCATAGCAGGCGATCGCATTTTGATCACCGTCTCTGCATCATCACTTGCTCTGTTACTCAATTACGCCAACAACTCAGGGCGTTTATTGCTCAAGAAAATGTTCCAGGAATCTTCCAGGGACGGGCAAAGGGCAGAAAGCGCCCTCAAGTGGTGTTTCTATTTCCGGGCGAAATATCGGCAGATTTTGCAGTCGGATGGGATCTCTATGCAACTCAGCCGACCTTCCGTCAAACGTTTGATCGCTGCATAGAACTGCTGCAGGTTTTTCTGGAGGGTCGATATGCGGATATTCCCCACTCTGTTCTACTGCAACACGTCCCCTATAGCCAGCCTGTTTTATTTGCCCTGGAGTACGCTTTAGCAGAATTATGGCGCTCCTGGGGCATTACACCCAAGGCAGTCAGCGGGCAGGGAGTGGGCGAATATGTGGCGGCTTGCGTGGCGGGTGTCTTCAGCCTCGAAGATGCCATCAGACTCGTCGTTGCACGCACTCAGTTAATGCAAGACCCATTTTGGGCAGAACGGGACCGTGAACATTTATTGGACATTGCTCAATCCGTGGTCTACACGCTGCCGAGCCTCCCCTTTGTTTCCAGCCTGGAAGGAAATGCGATTGCCGAGCAGATTGTCATGCCTGAATACTGGTGCCAGGCCTTGCAACATCAGCATGCAGCCAGCATCAGCCCGACAATTCTGATGGAATATGACCTGTGTTTAGAGATCGGCGTAAACCCTGTTCCTGCCTCGGCAGTATCAGAAAGTGAGCCACAGGGCTGGTTGGATGAACTTGCAAAACGGTCTGACCTCCTGTGTAGGTTAGGAGAATTGTATGTTCGTGGGGCTGCCATTGATTGGGCAGCCTTTGACCGCGATTATCCCTGTCGTTGCCTACAATTGCCCACCTATCCCTTTCAACGACAGCGCTATTGGTTTCAGAGCATTGAAACCGAAGATTCAGAAACACGTTATCTTTCACACGCGGATCAGCCCATTGGATCTCATCCGGAATCCAGTCACATTGCACCGGATCGCTCAGTCGCATAGGAAAACCGTTATTGAACAACACCGAAAATAACCTATTGATAAATTCATAAGGGGACAGAACATGGGGACACCGAATTTTCACACTCAGCGAGAGGCATTCGGAGCAGCACCACAACAGTTACGGAGCATCCAAATACCGACGGTAGAGGAGATCCAGGATTGGTTGGTGATTCAGATCGCTGAGCAGCTTGGGGTCGATCCCAACATGATTGATATCGGAGTACCGTTCAGTAGTTATGGGTTAACGTCGCTGCAAGCGACCAATGTTACCGCATTGGGAGAAAAGATGTTTGGATTGCCTTTATCTCCACTCATCCTTTGGAATTTTCCGAATGTAGAATCCCTCTCTCAGTTCATAGCGGAAGAATTAGCGAGGTCAGACACAGAAATACTTGAAATTTAGATGGAACGATCGAACTCATTCGATCGGAATTTTTTACTTTGAGCAGATTGTAATCCCGTAAACCTGATGAGATGAATGTTCTATGAACGTAGCCGACCTTGTCACTCACCTCAACAAGCAGGGTGTCCAGCTGTGGGCAGAGCAGGACAAACTCAAAATCAATTCGCCAAAAGGGATCTTAACGTCCCAGCTTCAGGCAGATATTGTTTCCCACAAGACGGAAATTCTAGCTTTTCTGCGTGAAGATAGAGAAGCGACCTGTAATACTCCTGCGAACTTGAGTTTGCGAACCATTGGTCGATTAATTGGGGGATTTTGCCAGCAGATCCCTCAAGCGGGAAGTGATTTCCTTAGTCGTTCTGCCCAGTCAGCTTCTATTACATTTAAACCACCGGTGATTGACCCGGCGGTGATGGCAAAACAGCTCAAGGTCACCTTTAGACCTCTCTCTCAAGGTTTTCGCAATCAAACCATTGTGCAATTCAGAGAGACATTACAGCGCCAGTTGGAGAGCAATGGCGTACAAATCATTCCCTGGGAACAAGCGACTCGCGACATTACCTATCCGCTGCCCATTCCCTTGATCAAGAAAACGGTGACAATGCGGGTGGTGAAACCGAACATTCATGCCGTGATTGATGTGGAACGATTGGGCAACCCCATCAAAAGCGCAATTGCCGAGATTATTTATCAAACGTACAAGCGCTTCAGTACCAGCAATCAGCCAGCCTCGGTTGCCCAAATTATTCAGCTCATGGGTTGGTTGGAAGACCATACCATGCAGCTTCTGGAAGATCCGACTGCAACCCAGGTGATTCTGATCACAGAACTGGATAAGGCTTTCACCGATACTCAGATTCCCTATCAACGCAAGATCGCAATCGGGGTAAAGACCCTAATCAGTCAATTCTCTGAAATTGTCATCGGTGTGTCAGATGCAAAGATTTCTATCCTCAACATGAATCTTTCTGATTCCCTTTTTTCCAGGGATCAGTTAGATCGATTTGTGTTGAAATCCCTGATTCCCAAGATTTATGTTCCCATTGCTCCCCTACCCCTGAGCCGCTTTGAGGTGGGTTACTACAACCCGGAACAATCGACTTACACCTCCAAGTTAATTCAGTTGAGTCAGGCACTGGCAAAAACCGATCTGTTTCCTTCTGGGTTCCAACTGAGTGAAGTGATTCGGAGACAATCCCATCGCGACATCGTGGACTCTATTGTAAATGGCAGAACGGGAGTTTCCTATGGCTTTGTCGCCTACGCAGAACCACCGCAGTATGTCGGGGCACCCGAAATATCTGAGGCTGAGTGGGCTCACTTAACCGCTATTGAAGGGTTTAGTAGCGAAGAAGTGCGACAAAATGATGGGGGTCGTCGCTACATCAAGACCCGACTTCAAAACCAAGACATCTACAAACAAATTCCCGATATCTGGTTGGTCTGCTCTCGTTCTGGTGCCAACAAAACGAATCTCAACCTTGAACGGGATGTGCTCAGGCTGGGGTTAACCCGTCACCTATGCCTGCAGTTACCAGGAGGTATTGACTCAACGGCAGTGGATATTCAACCGTCTTACGACACCTACGTCATGGTGGCGATGGCCTTGGCAGCAGCCTTATACGCCCCAGAACTGATTGAAAAGGGTGCGCCCATGATTCATTTTCATGGCTATCCCTCCCGGCAGTGGTTTGAAGCTAATGAACATTACACCGGTGTCGCTAATCCCTCTGTGCCCTGTGGAACCTATGAATCGGGAGTTTTCAACTTTCTCGGTATTCACCGTTTAGCCGAAGAAACACCTCACAACCTCGTGCTAGCCAGTTTAATTGAACCTGATCACGGAACCAACATCATCAGCCCCAATCAGGACTACCTCTTAGCCAGACTGGCAACTGGCATCCAGCACGGACAGATTGAGCTGGGCGGTAAACATTTTGCCTCTTTGGTAACTAATTCAGTCAAGGAGTAACCCACACTTTCACCTTTGTAATCAATGACCTCAGCCTTAGCAGGAATCAATTATGACCACAATCGCAGGTAAAACAGTCGTCTTAACCGGGGCTTCCAGGGGCATTGGGGAGTCCATGGCGCGGGCGCTGGGGATGCAGGGCGCTACGGTGGTGGGGGTTGCTCGTTCTCAGGCAGGCTTAGATCGAGTCTGTACAGACATCCGGGCCCATGGGGGTCAAGCGATTGGCATTGCCTTTGACCTCAGTGATGTAGCCAAACTTCCAGAGTTGGTCGAAAACATTGAACGGCTGGCGGGGCCGATCGACATCCTGATCAACAACGCCGGGATTGAAATCTACCGGGCCTTTCCAGACTACGCATTAGCGGATCTCCAGGCTGTGTTGAATCTGAATCTGCTGGCTGCAATGGAATTCACCCGGCTGGTTTTACCCAACATGCTGACCCGGCGTAGCGGTCACATCGTCAATATTGCTTCCTTAGCCAGCAAACGGGGACATCCCTACGACAGTGTATACTCTGCCAGCAAAGCAGGGTTGCTGATGTGGACAGATGCCCTGAGACAGGAGTTGTCTGGTACGGGAGTCGGCATTTCGGCGATTTGTCCAGGCTATGTTGCAGATCAGGGCATGTTAGCCAATACGGGCATTCCGGCTCCCCGGTTGGCCGGAACCTCGAAACCGGAGGATGTGGCGATCGCCGTGCTCCAAGCAATCAAACATAACCGGGCAGAAGTGATCGTTAATCAAGATCCGGTGACAGAAACCCTGACCAAACTGATTGTGGCAATCGCCCAATTCTCTCCTCGCTTTGGGGATGCAGTCAACCAATGGCTGGGCGTCACCCAATTGAATCAAATGCGCGTAAAACAGCAGACTTATTCAGAAACCCTTATCCATCCTCGGCTTTAGAGGTCTACACCAATGAAAAAAGTTTATTTCATGATCTATGACATGGGAGGTGGGCATCGCAGTACAGCCAATGCCCTAAAAGAACTGATCCAACAGCAGTATCTGCCCTGGCAGGTAGAAATTGTTGAGGTGCTGCGAGAGGTGTTGGGAACCACGTTTCCCCAGTTTTTTTACAACCACTGGATCTTGAAACAGAAGTGGGCGAAAGCGATTAATGACCCCATTTCCGTGCCAATTTTTAAGTTGAAAATCCGTCTTCTGCATCAAGTTTGGTTGCATCGGTTGCGGGAGTTCTGGCGCATTCGCCAACCTGACCTGGTGGTTTCTTTAATGCCCCTGGTGAATCGAGTCCTTTGCGAAAGCCTGCGGCTGGAATGTCCCGGAACTCCCTTTGTCACCTCCATCACCGATTTTGCCGATTGTCCGCCTCACTTCTGGATTGAACCCCAGGAGCAATTTTTGATCTGTCCTTCCCAGCGTGCTATCCAACAGGCAAAAGCCTCTGGGTATCCTGATGAGAAGCTGTTTCAGACCTCAGGTGTGGTGATCCATCCTCGGTTTAATCAGCCTGAGGCGCTGAACTCTGGGATGGCCGATCCTGCAGCTCGCCAGCAAGAACGACAACGGTTGGGGCTGCAGCCCAATTTGCCCACAGGCTTAATTACCTTTGGCAGTCACGGCTCCAGAGAAATGATGGAGATTGCTGATCGCCTGGAGCACTCGGCGCTCAACCTGCAACTCATTTTCATTTGCGGGCGCAATGAAGCCTTAGCCAGAGAATTGCGGCAACGACCTAGTCGCTTCCCTTGCTTTGTGGAAGGGTTTACACATCAGATTCCCTACTACATGCACCTTGCGGATTTCTTTATCGGTAAACCCGGCAGCGTGGGCATTAGTGAGGCACTCGCCATGAAGTTGCCCGTCATCACGGAGTGCCACCCGATCATGACCCTGTTTCAGGAGCGCGCAAGTGCAGATTGGTTAGCAGAGCAGGAGTTGGGCATCGTTGTTCGACAGTTTCGCGATGTGCCTCATGCAGTAGCTCAACTGCTCCAACCGGAAACTTTCTCCCGTTATCGCGCCAAGGTCGAAGCCTATCAAAATCAAGCTGTGTTTGAAGTGGTTTGCTGCTTAAAAAGCATCCTTGAAACCGCCGCGCTGGAAGTCATCCAGAAACCCTATTCGTTTGAATCGGTGACCCCATAATAAATCTTTGGAGTATGAACGATGCGATGTGATTGGTTAATCGTTGGGGCAGGCTTTTCAGGATGTGTGTTAGCGGAACGCATCGCCACTCAGCTTGGGCAACAGGTGCTGATAGTTGAACAGCGTGACCACATTGGCGGGAATACCTACGACTACTACAACGAGCACGGCATTCTGCTGCACAAGTATGGGCCTCACATCTTTCATACCAAGTCAAAAAGGGTCTGGGATTACCTCTCTCAATTTACGGAATGGCGACATTACTATCACCACGTCCTCGGTGTGATCGAAGGAAAGAAAGTTCCCATTCCATTCAATCTCAATAGCCTCTATGATTTGTTTCCTCCCCGCTATGCTGAAAAGCTCGAAAACCTGCTCTTAGAAAATTTTGGGTTTGGAGTCAAGGTTCCCATTCTCAAACTGCGGGAGAGCGCCAGTGGCGACCTGACATTACTAGCCGATTATATCTACAACAATATCTTTCTTCGCTACACCCAAAAACAATGGGATTTGAAGCCAGAGGAACTGGATCGGGGCGTTACGGGGCGGGTTCCAGTCTATATCAGCCGCGATAATCGATACTTTCAAGATCCATACCAAGCGATGCCCAAGCTGGGTTATACCGAAATGTTTCGGCGGATGCTGGCCCATCCCAATATCAAAGTGTTGCTGAACACTGATTATCGAGAAATCATTAACGATATTAAATTTAATCGACTGATTTGTACTGGCCCGATTGATGCCTTTTTTGATTATGCCTATGGTGAGTTACCTTATCGCAGTATTCACTTTAAGTTTGAGACGGTAGAGCAAGAGTGGTATCAAGAAGTGGGGACAGTGAATTACCCCAATGATTACGACATCACGCGCATCACGGAACAGAAATATTTATCAGGACAAACCTCTCCCAAAACCACCCTGGTAATGGAATACCCGCAAGCCTATGTGCCGGGCAAGAACGATCCCTACTATCCCATTTTGAATGAGGCGAATCGCGAGCGCCTGAATCTTTACACCCAAGAAGTTAAAAAACTCAATAACACCGTTTTGTTTGCTGGACGGTTAGGGGATTACAAGTATTACGACATGGATCAGGCTGTTGTACGAGCATTGGGCTTGTTCGAGAAAATCAGTGCCGATTCGATATCTGATTCTCCAAAACCGGAAAAGGAACTAATTTTTGTTTAACTCACAACCACTACTTTTTTTGGTTCTTTCCATCGATTAAAAAACTCCTGCCTCATAAATTCGCAAAGTCTGACTATTCCATTAAAGGGTTACTTCTATGAAGAAAGCATTCTCAATTAATGTTATCACCGGACAGGGGGGCGGAGGCCATTACGCAACCTATCACGCCATTCGGGCCATGGCCGAGAAACGGCATTTTCCCTGGGAGTTTCATGTCACCGATGTGGATGACATCATTACAGAATTATCCGGAAAAAACCAAGTAAAAAATGCCTACGACATGTTTGGATTCTCAGCCCATGACCTCTACAACAAAATGGTGAAAAGTGGCTGGACATGGCTTTGGCCGCTTCTGATGCGTCTCAACAAGCTCTTGGTCAAGCTCAATTACGAGATGGGTGTTCGTATTTTTGAACAACGATGTCGTGAGCAACAACCTGATTTAGTGATCTCGGTGATGCCCTTATTCAACAAAGTGGTTTGGGAGAGTGTCCAGAACGTCAAGCCAGATACCCCCGTCGTGACCATTTTGACGGATTTTGCCGATTGCCCACCTGATTTTTGGATAGAGCCGGATATCGGTAATTATGTGGTCTGTGGAACAGAGAAAGCCGTGGAGCAAGCTCGTTCTTTGGGAGTGCCAAAACAGCAGATTATTAAGACGTCGGGTTTAGTGGTTCATCCTAATTTTTACGAGCCAGTTTTGGGCGATTGCACCACCAATGAAGAATCGGCTCGTTGCCGTGAACGAGAGCGGTTAGGGCTAAACGCGGATCTTCCTACGGGTCTGGTAATGTTTGGTGGGAATGGGGCTCAGGTTATGCTCGACATTGCAAAACGTCTGGAAAAGTTTCACGAAAACCTGCAACTCATCTTCCTCTGCGGACGGAATGAAGATTTAGCAACAGCGCTACGTCAACGCGAAAGTTCGCAGAAGCGATTTGTCACCACGTTTACTGAAGAGATTCCTTACTACATGAGTCTCTCAGACTTTTTCATTGGCAAACCTGGCAATGTTAGCGTCAGTGAGGCGATCGTAATGAAGTTACCTGTAATTACAGAATGCAATCGCTTTACCATGAGTCAGGAGCGCTATTGTGCTGAATGGATTGAAGATAACAAGGTTGGGATAGTAATTCCTGACTTTAGAAAGGTCGATCAAGCCGTTGCAACACTCATTCAGCCTCACAATTATGCCCACTATCGAGCCAATCTTGCCATTGTGAGTAATCAGGCGGTGTTTGAAGTGATTGCGCTATTGCAACGTCTGCTGCAACAAGCTGATTCATCGGCAGCGCTGCCAGAGACCTCAGAGAACCTGTTATAGCGGCTGTATATGGAAACTTTTTTTGTAGAAGTCAACCTGGAACATTGAATGGCACGGTGAATCATGAAACAGTTCTCTGATCGTCTTAGAATTTCCCAAACCGACAAACTGGCTATTCTGGGGGGCACCCCTGTTCGCACGGAACCCTACCCCGAATGGCCCATTGTCGATCAACGGGATATAGACGCAGTGACTGCTGTAGTTCAGTCGGGACGGTGGGGAGGTGCCCCTTACCCTGGTCCCCAGACAGCCACCTTTGCAAAGCGGTTTGAAGCAATGCAGGGGGGCGGTTTTGCTGTGCCCATGGTTAACGGTACTGTGACGATGGAAGTAGCGCTACGGGCTGCCAATATCGGTTGGGGCGATGAGGTGATTGTTCCTGCCTATACCTTCCAGGCAACTGCTGCAGCACCAATGGCGGCTGGAGCCATTCCGGTGATGGTGGATATCGATCCCAACACTTACTGCATTAGTCCTGCGGCCATTGAAGCTGCCATTACAGACAAAACCCGGGCGATCATTCCAGTGCATCTGGGGGCACAGATGGCTGATATGGACGCCATCATGGCGATCGCCGATCGGCATAACCTGATTGTGATTGAAGACTGTGCTCACGCTCACGGTGCCGAGTGGAACGGTCAGGGGTCAGGCACTCTTGGGCATTTTGGCTCGTTTAGCCTGCAATCCTCGAAGATTGTGACGACAGGCGAGGGAGGGGTGCTGCTGTGTCGCACGCAGGAATTAGCCGATCGTTCTGCCAGCATCATTAACTGGGGGCGTCCGGCTCGATTACAAGAGCGGGAATCAAAAGGAGGCAATGGACTACCTCAGATGCTTCAGGCATTGATAGAGCTGAGTAACCAAGAACAGGTTATAACCCTGGGAACAAACTATCGCATGACGGAGATTCAGGCTGCGCTGGGTCGTGTAGCGCTGGAGCGCTTTCCTGACCAGGTTGCCCAACGGGAGGCGATGCTGATTTATCTGGAAGAACGCCTCAAGACCATCCCAGGGGTGCGCCTTCTAAAGCACGATGCTCGCCATACCCGGCGATCGTTTTACAAATACGTGTTTGCTGTGGAACCCAAGGTCTTTGGCGCAAGCCATGAAGAAATCTGTCTGGGCCTCTACCTAGAGGGTATTCCCTGCTGGCAAGGGTATCCCCCAATGCACCGTTATGATCTGTTCCAGCCTCAGTTATCGCGGTTGCCGGTACCCAGTGCCTTTCCAGAGTATTTCGATTTCGGCACCATGAATCTGCCGGAGGCTGAACGCGCCAGTGAGCGGGAAGCTATCTGGCTGGATGAATCGATTTTTCGAGCAGGAGCTCAGGGGATCGATGATGTTATCACTGCGATCGCCAAAATTCAGGCCAACACAATCGCTCTTGTCAGGGCTAACTTGGTCAAAACTTTAGCAGTGAAATCTCTCCAGTTCAGGCCAGTGCAGGCTTTGATGGATCGTTTTCTGTCTCGCAGCAATGAGGCATGAGGTAGTTATGCAACAGTCTCAGATTCCTTCCTACTCAGAAAAACGGCAGTTAATTCATGTGATTGTTTTGCGCGGGGGCGGTGGGCATTATGCCACTTTTACAGCACTCCGTTCCATGATTGAGCAGCAAAAACTGCCCTGGGACCTGGAGGTTACCTTTGTCGATGAGATCGGAAAGTCTTTGCCCAGACAGAACCAAGCCCTGAATCTCTATCATGCTTTAGGAGCGAGTTCCGACAAATTTTATGACTTCATCCAAAAACGGGGCTTTGCCTGGATTCACCTGTTGACCATCCATATCCATAAGCTCCTGACCTGGATGAAACATACCGCTGATGTCCGCTTACTGGAGCAAACCTGGCGACAACACATGCCCGATCTAGTAATTTCTGTCGTGCCTTTTCACAACAGAGCCATCTGGGAGAGCATACAGTGGGTCAATCCCAAAATTCCAGTTGTGACCCTTCTGACTGATTTTGCCGATTGTCCTCCATCCTATTGGATCGAACCAACCACCAGCAATTATCTGGTCTGCGGCACTGAAAAGGCCATAGACCAGGCTCGTTCTCGGGGAGTCGATGAGAACCACATTATTCCAACGTCAGGATTAGTAATTCACCCACGTTTTTATCAGCCCATGACCAGCGATCGCCGGATTGAGCGCCAACGTTTAGGATTAGATCCCGATCGACTGACCGGACTAGTGCTATTTGGAGCCAACGGTTCTCAGGTGATGTTGGATATTGCCAGACGACTGGAGTCGCTTCATGCCCAACTCCAGTTGATTTTGCTGTGCGGACGCAATGACGCAGTTGCCTCAACACTTCGTCAGCATCCGAGTCTTCAGAAACGCCTCGTGGTTGGGTTTACCGAAGACATTCCCTCCTATATGCATCTAGCGGATTTCTTTATTGGCAAACCCGGCAATCTTAGTATTAGTGAAGCGATCGTGATGAAGCTACCCGTTATTGTCGAACGCAATAGTTTCACCCTCCCACAGGAGCGGTACGCCGCTGACTGGATTCAGGAAAGGGAAGTAGGGCTGACTATCCCCAGTTTTCGCCAGATTCGAGCGGCAGTTGAGACATTTCTGGAGCCTGAAACCTTCACCCGTTACCGGGCTAATGTCGCGACGATCAAAAATCAAGCTGTGTTTGAAATTCCCGCCATCTTAAATAAGATTTTCGCCACTCACCACCAGTCAGTAGTATCCCATCCAGCAAGACCCGAAGAATTGACGGAGAAAAAAGTATGACGTTCGCTCGGACAGGAACCTCAGGTACGTTCAGCCCTCAAACAGCGAACGGTGACAAACCAGCAACACGCCCAGTCCTCAAAAGCGCCGTCTGTCTCTACAGCTTTTCGCCTGCGGCAGTTGTTCATCCAACCACCGAGGAGGAAATCGTTCAGGTTGTGCAAGCCGCTGCCCAGCAGGATCTTAAGGTGCGGGCAATCGGCTCCCTCCATTCTTTGGCTCCTATCCCGGCAACTGACGGGGTGTGTATTGTGCTTGAGCAGTATAAAAATCTGGTCAGCATTGAAGGCAACCTGGTCACCGTGCAAGCTGGCATGAAACTATGGGAACTGAATCAGGTTTTAGCTCAGCATCATCTGGCTTTGCCTGTAATGGGAACCATTGTGCAGCAAACCGTTGCCGGAGCAATTTCTACGGGTACTCATGGTGGTTCCTTGCACCATCAAAGTTTGAGTGGTTATGTCCAATCGTTGCGGCTAATCCGAGCCGATGGCAGTGTTTTAGAACTCGATCGCTCCAATCCTCTCTTCAATGCTGTTGTGATTTCGATGGGATTGCTCGGCATTGTTTCGACGGTGACGTTTCAATGTGTTCCTACGTTTTCCTTGCAGTCCGAGGTCTGCGCCATGCCGATGGAGATGTTTCTCCAGCAATTTGACCATATTCAGCAGACCAATCAGTACGTGGATATGCGCTATTCACCGATTACAGACACCGTGCAATTGGTTTTGATCAATCCCGCAGCGGAACCAATTCTGGAAAATGGTGGATGGCAGCCAACGGTTAAAACTAAGCAGGAGTGGAAGCGAACGGATTTTATTAATAAGCTTGCTCAACGCCTGTTTAATACCCACAAGTTCAATTGGCTACAACGATGGGGCTTCGCACAATACGATCAAACGGTCTACACCAGCCCCTACGGTCGTAGCGATTTTGTCCTCACCCATTTTGATGCCACCTCTGGCGAGTTGATCAGCAATGGTGATCTTGAAGATCTTGATCCCGTGTCGGATATGGAGATTGCAATTCCTTATGCCCAGGCTCAGACGGTCCTCACTCGCCTCCGCGATTATTTTCACAAAACCCGGAGATATCCCAGTATGCACATCCATCTTCGATGTACGGCGGCAGATGAGTTCTGGCTAAGTCCCGCCTATGGGCAGGCGATCTGCTGGCTAGAGTTTTGGGAATATCCCTGTACCGGAAAGTTTTTCCAGGAAATGGTGGAATTGCTCAAACCCTTTCACTTCAGGGGGCACTGGGGTAAGCAGATTCCAGTAGACCAAGCCTATCTCAAACAGCAATATGACCAATGGACTAACTTTTTGGAACTACGACAAACCTGGGATCCCGATCGGATGTTTTCTAACATTTGTTTAGACAGCTATTTTTGCTCTTGAAAATCTCTATTTAAGAACAATATTGGTTGAAAACTATCGACTAACAACTCAGAACTTTAACCATGACATTACCCATTCCCTATTTTCAACAGGAAGATAACGAAACCCTTGCCAACCTAGGCAAGTCGCTTAAGCAGGTGATGCTTAAATCGAAGGCGATCGCCGCTCTGTTCTGCGGTAAACATGTTCCACGTAAACCGATAGAAACATCCCTGGATAGAGATACCTTAGTGACTCTAAAACGTCTTGGTATTGTGGAGACGATGGATGATGCCTGGGTGTCTAAATTTTGCGCTCGGGTGATCGAAGATAAAATTCTATTCTCTGACTTGCCAACAGGAAAAGCACAGAGAGAAGAATTCTTCTTGGATCCGCTCTGGGAAGCCCCAACTTTTGCCTGCCTCTTAGCAAGAAGTGAAGGAGGAACTGCGCTGGATATAGGCTGTGGATGTGGCGTACTGTCGATTGTAATGTCAGATTATTGCAGCTCTGTTGTGGGTGTAGATATCAATCCTCGCGCCATTCAGATGTCGAAGTTCAATGCGTTACTCAATGGAGCTGAAAATGTTACCTTTTTAATCTCAGACTTGTTCAAGAGCGTATCTGATCAATCCTTCGATCGCATCGTATTTAATTCTCCAACTGGTTTCGAGTTAAAGCCAAGAAATCTTTTAGAAGCAGATGAGCAGATTCTAAAACGATTCTATCGGGAGTTGCCACATCATCTTAAGGATGGCGGCTTTGCTCAGGTGAATCTTTGTGTGAAAGACTATCAAGGAAGCTTATTTTGGGATCGATACGTCGATTGGCTAGGGGATGGACATGAGGAGTTTCAAACCCTGTTTTTTGAGTTATTCCGCCTATCAAAAGACTGGCATTCCATCAAAAAGCCGGAGTTTTTAGCCTGGATTGGCAAATGCATCCAATCCATCGCGGAAGGGACGAATCCATTTACAGTGATAGCCGTAACGCGTGGCATATTAACTACGAATAGGAAGAAAGGAAACTCTTACATCATTTCAACGAATTATCACCAGTGGGCTACAAAACTTGGATCGAAATTTGGGAATACATTATTTCATTGGCTGGTTGCCAATCATCTGGACGAATCGGAACAAGAGCGGTTTGAGGAACAGCTAATTCAAAGTCAGCCCGTTGAACTACAAGCATTAGCTCAATCAGTTTTCTATCAGTGCAAACAGCGTATAAAACTTGAATTTTCACTCAATCAAGATTGCATGGCCAAGAATTTCTAAATTGGATCATATTCTAACTTCAGCTATGAAACAGATCGAACAGTCAAAATCCCCTGATGAATCGTCACGCAGTCTTCACCGCGATCGGACCCAAAAGATAGCTCGCGATGGAACCAAAGTGATCGCGCTGGGTGCCATGTGTCTGGCGCTCTTCATGACTAATTTTGATGGCACTGCGATGGATGTAGCGCTTCCCCAAATTCAGAAGAATCTGGGGGCTAATGTCACGGGGTTGCAGTGGATACTCAATGGTTACCTCCTGCCTGTGGCAAGTCTAATATTGGCCAGCGGAAAATTGGGAGATATTTTTGGACGCAAGCGGATCTTTCTGCTTGGATTAACCCTATTCACGATCGCCTCCACCATCTGCGGATTTGCACCCAATCTTGAACTATTGATCACTGGGCGTGTGCTTCAAGGCATTGGTGCTGCAGCGGTAATCCCCCTTTCTCTGACAATAGTTACTGCGTCGTTCCCCGATCTCAAGGAAAGAACAAAAGCAATTGGTATCTGGTCTGCAGTGTCTGCCCTAGCGATGGTAGCAGGTCCTGGATTGGGTGGCTTACTTGTGGATGTCCTAGGTTGGCAGAGTATATTTCTTTCCAACGTTCCCCTGGGTGTTATGACCTTGATCTTGACTTCCCGTGGTGTTAGGGAAGATCGGGATCTGCCAAAGGAGCCATTAGATGTACCTGGATTAGTGCTTAGCATCACTGCGATCGCATCACTCACCTACGCCCTCACCCAGGGAAGTAACGGCACGTGGCTTTCTCCTCCGATGATCGGACTGCTAATAATGGCGGGTTTAAGCTTCCTAGGCTTTTGGCTCGTTGAGTCTCACAGCAGCCACCCGATCATCCCGCTGTCTTTGCTTAAGAACCAGACATTTGCTGCGATTATCAGCACTCAAACCCTGGTTTTTTTCGCTTCTGGAGGCATGTTCTTCATTTTAAGCCTGTTCTTACAACAGGTGCAGGGATATTCAGCCGCAGTAACAGGGCTATGTTTTTTGCCCATGAATGGAGCGATTATCCTAGCTGCCTTCACATCTGGATGGGTCGCTGCTCGTTTTGGGTGGCGATTTCCGATTATCAGCGGGTTAGTCATGGCAAGCATCGCAATCCTGTCGTTGACCCATACTCATGTGGATACCAAGTATGGAGAAATACTGTGGTATTTGGTGCTCTCAGGTTTCGGCGGTGGCTTGACCATAGCACCCTTAGCCACAGCAGGGATGAACTCTGTACTTCCCGATCAGGAAGGAATTGCCTCAGCGGTATCGAGTATGAGTATTCAGTTTGGGGGGATTTTAGGAATTGCCATTCAGGGGACAATCCTTTCCCAACGACTATCCTCCAAACTTAGACAATCTTTAACCGAGTGGAATGTACCCCCTGATCTTCAAGACAAAGTTATTACAGATACTCTGCACAATTTAGCGAAAGTTCCTAATGATATACCGTCCACCCTCTCTCCATTGGTACTACATCAGGAAATTAGAAATGCTTTTGTGTCAGGTTTACAAGTAACCCTTTTTGTTGCTGGTCTAGCAATGCTTCTGGGCATAGTTTTCATTCTCCTACTTGTACCATCTAAGCTGAAGTCGCGATCGCAAACTTGAATCATCCAGCTACACCCTGAATTATTCGCTTACTTCTTCATGAACATCCAAAGACTATTAATAGAGTAAACAGAGAAAAAAATGAATCCCAAATTCGACTACAAACCTCACATTATTGACATCAATTTGCCAAAAGGGTTTTATGCCCAGACTGCACTGGCAGATTTAGATAATGACGGAAGGCTAGAATTTATTGTTGGACGGCGAAGAAATAACGTTTATTGGTATAAGTACCATACCGATAAAACATGGTCTCGCCATCTATTAGGTAAGAATTCCCCTTCTGATGTAGGCGCTTGCGCCTTTGATGTCGATGGCGATGGGTGGGTTGACTTTGTAGCTGGTGGAGCATGGTATCAAAACTCACGGGATCCAAATAAGCTATTTAAACGTCATGTTTTCGACAGAAAGCTATCAGCCATTCATGATTTGTTCGCCGCTGATATCGATGGTGATGGGCACTTAGAAGTCATTACGATGTCTGATAAGAATAATTTACGTTGGTATAAAGTCCCTGCTGACCCTACCCAACCTTGGCTTCGTCATGATATCGGCCCATCAGTCCATGCAGGTATTTCTGTGGGCGACATCGATGGGGATGGAGATTTAGACATTGTTCGGACAGATGTATGGTTTGAAAATGTACATGGCGATGGAACTGAGTGGATCAAACATCCCATCGGTCCCAGTACACCACCCCCTTTAGATTTTCGTCCTTACTATGCGTTTAATGCGACCTGTAGTGTGGTTTGTGATGTTGACAGAGATGGTAAGAACGATATTGTTTTTACCGATGCAGAAATTCCAGGTGGTCAGGTTTGGTGGATGGAAAACGTTGATGGGAGAGGGCAGGAATGGAAGCGCCACGAAATTTATAGCCCAGACAAAGGGCCACGACGTGGAGCATACCATAGTCTTTGTGTTGGCGACCTGGATGGAGATGGTGATCTGGATGTCTTCAGTTGTGAAATGGAAGCCGTTAGAGGTGAGAAATCACCATGTTTCTACATCTGGGAAAATGTTGATGGCTATGGCAAGGAGTGGAAGGAGCACATAATTCTGGACATTAACCTTGGTGGTCATGCAACAGTCATTGGTGATATCACAGGCAATGGTTCACTTGATATCCTTACAAAACCCTGGCAGGCTCATCGCCGAAACGCCCTGAACGGAAAGATGTATGTCATGTTTCTGGAAAATCTCGGTTAATGATTTTATGAATGCTTATGGAACTGATTCAAGGGTTGATCCTACTATGACTACAACCAACACTACACTCCTCGAATGTATTTTGGATTTTCTCTCTAAGACAAAACCCTTTGACCAACTTTCCGTATCCAGCCTCGAGCAACTAGCATTCAATCTCCAGCCCTTGCGCTACCGTGCAGGCCAAACTATCTTTTCCCTGGATACAACTCCTCCACAGATTGCCATTCTGTATCATGGACAGGCTCGCCTTTTGGGCTATGCTCCTGAAAGCTCTGTTCCAGAACTCTTACATGAGTTTAGACCAGGTGAAGTCTTTGGTTGGGCCAGTCTTATTCGTGGGATTCCCTGTGAAAATGTTGTCGCCTCGGGAGAAGTCTTTTGCCTGACATTGTCCAGTGCGGATTTCTTTTCTCTTCTTCAGGAAGAGCCTCAACTTGCACAAGCTTTCCAAAATCGGGCTTCTCTAATTGAAACTTTTGACCTGTTAGGTATCGAACTAAAGCGACAGGATAAAAGCATCACAAATCTCAAAGAATTGGCTCTGAAAACTTATTTAAAAGCTACTGTTCTCAACCTCCCTCATGGGAGAACTCCTTTGAGCCAGATTAATCCGAATTTTTGGTGGTTGGTAAGTAGTGGGAAGGCTAACTTTGCTGTTGGGAGTCGCCTCCTGCCTGGAGAAGCACAAGCGTACATAGAGGTAAAAAGCCCTTTTGTCAGGCTGATAGGTTTGCCGGAACCCAGTGGGCTAGAGCCTCCACAAAGCTCATCAAACATCAAGTCTTGGGAAACCATTCCCTATGCCCCTGAGAATCTTTCTGCGCCTAAGCCCCCTGCATCTAAGGTAGTGAAGAAAGATTCTCAGGCTACTAACAACGGCCCTGTAGATAAGACGCGTACTCCATTTAAACTTGACACTGGCTGGCGTTGGTTCCTGATTGGGCTAGCGCTTATTGGTATCGGTATTACCTTGTATTTCTTTCTCTTGGCTCGCCCTAATCCTGACAAATACGAGAAATTTTTGACGACGGTTGAACAAGTCAGCACTGATGTCCGCATTACCTCCGCTGGAACCGTGGCCCCCAATCGTAAGGCTAACGTTGGACCCAAAGATCAAGGATTGCTCACAGAACTCTATGTCGAGCAGGGACAGGCTGTGAAGAAAGGACAAATTCTAGCTCGTATGGATTCCAGTCGGCTTGTCCATGAAGTGGAAGAGGCCAAAGCCGCCGCAGATGCAGCCCGTGCCCGTTATCTAGAGTCCCGCAACGGTTCCCGCCGCCAGGATATTTCTCAGGCAGAGGCCGAACGGCGTTCAGCCCAAGCCCGCTTCTCGATTGCCCAAGATAACTACAACCGCTTCAAGCAACTGCGGGATGAAGGGGTAGTCAACAATATCGATTTCAATACCCGGTCTCTCGAACTAGACCAAGCATGGGAAGCCCTTAAAGGCACTGAACAGAAGCTCAATCTTCTGAAAACTGGTAGCCGCTATGAGCAAGTATTGGCAGCCAAGGCCGAAGTAGACCGGACTAGAGCGCTGCTAGCCAATGCCCGTTCCCGCTTTAATGACCTTACTATCCGGGCACCCTTTACTGGAATTGTCTCTCAGCGCTACGCCCAAGCGGGGAGTTTTGTATCTCCAAACAGTAATACCCAGGGAGATTCCGCCACATCCAGTTCTATCTTGCTTTTGATTGACCGACTGGAAGTCCTGGCAACGGTTGCCGAATCGGATATTGCTCGGATTCAGGTTGGTCAGCCTGTAGAGATCACCACCACGGCTTTCCCTGGCAAAATCTTCAAAGGTAAAGTCCGTTTAGTAGCTCCAGAAGCAGTCCAGGATAATGGAATCACCCAGTTTCAGGTACGGGTTCAGTTAAATGATGAAGCGGCGAAGACCCTGAAATCTCGTCTGAATGTGACGGTTAACTTCATCGCTGGAGAGATTAAGGACACTTTAGCGGTGCCAACCGCAGCGGTAATCACGAATAAAGCGGGTAAGACAGGAGTATTAGTCCCCGATCCCAAAAAAGGGCCAGTTTTCCGAGAAGTGATTTCCGGTCAGAATTTGGGAGACAAGACCCAGATAGTTTCTGGACTGAAAGAGGGTGCGCAGATTTTCACCAAAGTGCCGCCAGACTTCAACATCGAAGAAATTTCGGGGAGTCGCAATGCCTTTCGCTGACATGAATTGGCTTGAGAGCCTGAAACTAGCGGTGGATAGCCTCTGGGCCAATTGGTTACGATCCTTACTAACCCTGATTGGTCTAATTATCGGTACTAGCTCCGTCATTTTGGTCATTGCCTTTGGCGTTGGGGCTCAACAGTTTGCCAAACAGCAGCTTCAAAGTCTCGGGAGCAATGTCATTGGTGTCTTTGATGGAGGTCCTCGCACGCAGGGCAACCAACCACTGACTCTGGCTGATGTAGAAGCTATCCGTACGCAAACCAGTACCGTTCAGAACGTGGCTCCGCTGCTCTATGGCTCAGGGCAGTTAGCTCGGAATAACCGCACAGCTCAAGGTGAACTCAGTGGAGTGCCTGCCTCTCTAGCAGAAATTCTCACCATTACCTATGTGAGAGGGCGCTTCTTTACGCGTGCTGAGATTGAAAGGCGCTCGCGGGTTGTAATCATCGGAGAAGAGCTTAGTAAGCAGCTTTTTCTATATGAAGACCCCATTGGGAAAACGATTATCGTCAACAACCAACCCATGAATGTGATCGGAGTTACCCGCCGAGGTATATTACCGATTGGTTGGGTGGATCTAAACCAAGGGTTGTTAATTCCTTTGCCCTTGGCAATGGAGAGCTTTCTAGAGAGTGACTCTCCCTTTGGCAAAAAAGCGGGAGCTCTTTTAGTGCAAGGAAAACCAGGCACCACCATAGAGGACGTGACCTTCGAGGTCAAAAATCTGATGCGGCTTCGTCATAAGGTCACCGATAAAGAGGACTTTATCTTCTTCAACCTGAAGTC
Organism: Kovacikia sp.; assembly: GCA_049581985.1. Taxonomy (GTDB): domain Bacteria; phylum Cyanobacteriota; class Cyanobacteriia; order Leptolyngbyales; family Leptolyngbyaceae; genus Kovacikia. Next base: position 13,452 of record JBAUTA010001307.1, on the reverse strand, counting down.
AGTCCTCAACTTGATCAATAATGTGGCCCTTGCCATCACAATTGTTTTGGGGCTGACTGCGGCAATTTCTCTTTTGGTCAGTGGGGTGGGCATCACGAATATCATGCTTGCTTCCGTGTTGGAACGCACGCGGGAGATCGGCTTACGTAAAGCCTTAGGAGCCTCTGAAGAAGTGATTCTCACCCAGTTTGTGATTGAAGCGGTTCTCCTTTCCTCCGTGGGCGGAATCCTTGGCGTACTTTTGGGTATGGCAGGGGCTACTGTAGCCAGTTATTTCTCGCCTGTCCAACCAGAGATAACCCTATGGTCCGTCTTGCTAGCGGTAGGAGTCTCTGTCGGAACAGGAATACTCTTTGGGATCACGCCTGCCCAACGGGCTGCCAATCTCGATCCGATTATTGCCTTGAGATCTGACTGAGTAGTGAGTAGATGGAGGAAAAAAATCTATGCCTTGGTTTGAAAATTTACGGGTAGCGGCTTCAGGACTTTGGGCCAATCGACTACGTTCGGGTTTGACTATGCTCGGTTTGATTATTGGTGTCAGTGCAGTAATCTTAGTCATATCCCTTGGGATTGGTGTTCAAAAGTATCTCCAAGACCAGTTTAAAACTTGGGGAACGAACGTTGTAGGTGTCTTTGAACAACAGGGGCAGCGAACATTTCGGCCCCTAACGATGGCGGATGTAGAGGCTCTACGCAGCCAGGTCAGTTCAGCCCAGAGAGTTGTTCCTGTGCTTACTCAAAGAAATGCACGGGTGGTATGGCAAAACACCAACACCACCGGAATTATTGAAGGGGTGACGCCTGAAGTGGCCATCATGTTGAGCATCCCTATCGTACAGGGACGATTCTTGACTCAACGAGAATTGGAAGAACGGTCCAGGGTGGTAGTGCTAGGTAATGAGTTGGCTAAAGAAATATTCAAAGATGAAGATCCCATCGGCAAACAGCTCCTAATTAGCAGTCAACAAGTAGTCACTGCAAGAGATGCTGGCAGTCAAAATTCTAGTAAAACTAAACCCAAACCAAAACTTATTGGCAGCAGCCAACTGCTAACGGTCATCGGTGTTACGAAGGAAGGCGCTTTTGAAGCCCATTTATCCCTGAGCAGAGGACTGCTAATTCCTATAACGGTGGCTCATGAACTACTTATTCCCAGTGAGAGTCCCTTTGGTCGCAAAGTCTCGAACATTCTCTTGGAAGCTAAAGATAGCGAAACGGCCGAGCAGGTGACTTTTCAAACCACAAACGTGCTGCGACAGCGACATCAGAGTATGACGCAAGATGATTTTGCGACGGGCAACCTCCAAGAACAGCTCAACATCTATAACAACATCGCCAAAGGCCTAACAATATTTCTGGGGGTTGTAGCAGCGATCTCCCTACTGGTAGGCGGCATCAACATCATGAATATCATGTTGGTTTCAGTTAAAGAGCGCACCCGTGAAATTGGTCTGCGCAAAGCGTTAGGCGCTACTGAAGAAATAATTTTGACTCAGTTTGTGATTGAAGCTTTGTTTATTGCGGTGGTGGGAGGACTGATAGGAATTGGCGTCGGTGTTGGCCTGGTCACCTTAGTAGCAACGTATACTCCACTGAAAGCACAAGTCACGCCCTTCGCCATGATTTTGGCGGTTGGTGTTTCTGGGGGTATAGGTTTGTTCTTTGGAGTTTTCCCCGCTCGCCAAGCTGCCAACTTGGACCCGATTACGGCCTTACGTACGGAGTAGTAACCATGATTATTCGTCTCGAAGGTATCCATAAGTCCTATGGTCTTGGATCTAACAAAGTTGAGGTGCTCAAAGGCATTGACCTCGATATTGAGCGAGGAGAATATGTGGCCATCATGGGACCCTCAGGCTCTGGAAAATCCACGCTGATGAACATCATTGGTTGTCTGGACCAGTCAACTTCGGGGTCTTATTGGCTCAATAACCAGGATGTATCGCTTATGGACCGCAAGGAATTGGCACGTGTCCGCAATCGGGAAATTGGTTTTGTCTTCCAACAGTTCAATCTGATGCCCCGCTCTGACGCAATGGAAAACGTAATGCTTCCGGCACTTTATGCAGGGATGCCTAGCCACGAGCGCAAAGCGTGGGCGACGGAACTCCTAGAGCGAGTCGGACTCCAAAACCAAATCCATAATCGACCCAATCAACTCTCTGGCGGACAACAACAGCGGGTTGCCATTGCTCGGGCCTTAATGAATCGTCCGAGTATTCTCTTGGCTGATGAACCAACAGGAGCGTTGGATACCAAGACTGGAGAAGAAGTACTCAGCTTATTTGAAGGACTGAATCAAGAAGGATTGACCCTTATTGTCATCACTCATGACCAAGAAGTAGGAAACAGTGCCCATCGTCTCGTTCGGGTCCGGGATGGTTGCATTGAGAAGCCAGTCCCATCAACTCTGGAACTCTTTATGAGGTCTAGAGTTGATGGGAAAACGATAGGCCAGAATTGACTAGAAGGCAACCCATGCAATGGAGCCGTCACTTGCGTCAATACCACCTTTACCGCCTCAGCCCGGAACTCGGACGTGTACTCTTGATTTCGTTTCATTCATGCCTCCTCATTAGGTCAATTTAACCAATCAGGAGTATCCATTTTTGCCAGGGTACCTCACACAGCGAGTAATCGCCGTTAGAAGGCAGGACTTTACTTTTTCAACCGATTAAACTTTCCAGGGAAATATGCTCTTCTAGAACGATGGGACTGACAGGATTAAACGGGGCTTCCCAGCGATCGATGCGCGTTATTTGATCCTGGGGGCCGAGGAGTGGAACTGTCGGGTCTGGGGGAGTAGCCCGGCGCAAAGAACTAACTTCTCCGCGGAAGTAAAGGAGTTCATCTTCCTCATGTTCTTCAGCCAAAATGGCGAGGACTCGCAGTACCTCTCTGGGATGGCTTAATGAATACTCTACTAAGATTTGATCGGCGTCTTTATTCATGGGATTGCATCCGAGGTAAAGCGACCTGTAGCCAAGCTCCCCCTGTTTCGGAATGATTATGAGCTTGGATGTGACCATCATGGCCTTCTACAATTTGGCGGACAATGGCTAGTCCAAGACCAGTGCCTCCTGTTCGTCGTGCACGGGCTGGGTCCGCACGATAAAACGGTTCAAAGACGCGGTCCAGGTCTTGCGGAGGAAATCCAGGGCCTTCATCCTGGATATCAATCAGCCAGCGAGAGGCAGCGGTCTCTCCCTCTAGAGGACCATCCTCCAACTTAGCGTGAACGAGAATAGTCTTTCCTTCGGGGCTATATTTCACGGCATTGTCTAGCAGGTTGAGCCAGGCACGAATGATCGCTTTAGCATCTCCAACACTGGGTAAGGTTTCGGGACCCTGGTAATCCAGGTGAATGTTACGGCGTAGCGCTACCGGTTCCAAGATATCCCAGGCTTGATCCAGTAGGACTTTGAGGTCTATCGGCTCAGGAAATTCTGGATATTCCCACTGGCCCAAGTCCAAGAGGTCTTGTACTAATTCGGCGAGACGGTTCACTTCTTTGATTACTTTGTCTACCCAAGTCAAAAGGTTTGGGCTAATGCGGGTAGACAGAGTTTCGTGTACGAGACGAATGGAAGTCAGAGGAGTCTTCAGTTCATGGGCTACGGCCGATGTCCACAGATCACGGGAGCGGGTGAGCTCTACCAGTTCTTTGCGATTTTGTAGAAAAACTCCCATCCGTTGTTGTGGTAAGAGAACGGTCTCTCCCCGCAAATATTTACTGGTACTGCTAGGGATCCAAGTGGAGTTCCAGTCAGCCTTTTGAGGCGCTTCTTCTTCACGGGTACGGATAATCAGTTGGTCTAGTTCATAGGATCGTGCATATTCCAAAAGAGTGCGTCTGGGGCCTCCGTTTTGCCAGGTGGTGATGCCTAGAAGTTCCTGCGCTAACTGATTGCAACTGAGTAGCTGATTCTTTTCATCAATAATTAGATAGCCTAAAGGAGCAACCGCAAAAAGACGTTCCAGGACCGTGTTGTTCTGGGCCAACTCATCGAGCTGGAGTTGCTGCTTCTCCAGTTTGGTGTGTAAGGCATCGACTTGGTCTTTGTTTTTTTTTTGGATAGTTCTTTGCCAGAAGATGCTCGCGCCCAAACTCAGGGCAGCACCCCCTATGAAGCTCCAGAGCTCCATATCGACTACTCCTTGCTACGTAAGGCTCTATCCGAAACGATAACCAAATCCGCGCACCGTGACCAAATATTCTGGATGGCTAGGATCTACCTCTAGTTTTTCGCGCAACCAACGGATATGAACATCTACGGTTTTACTGTCTCCCATAAAATCAGGTCCCCAGACGCGTTCTAGGAGCTGTTCCCGGGACCAAACCCGCCGTGGATTGCGCATGAATAATTCTAATAGGCGGAATTCTTTGGGAGAAAGCTCGGTCACGGCGTCACGGACCATGACCCTGCATTCATCCAGGTTCATCCAGAGGTCTTCATAGTGCAGAATAACCTGCTGAGGCATAATTCGCCGTTCGCGACGGAGTAAGGCTCGGCAGCGGGCGGAGAGTTCGCGCATGCCAAAGGGCTTGGTGAGGTAATCGTCTGCTCCAACTTCTAAACCCACCACCCGGTCGGTTTCTGAACCTTTGGCCGTGAGCATCAAAATCGGGACTAGATTGCCTTCTCGACGCAGCAGACGGCAGAGGTCTAAGCCATTGAGAAAGGGCAGCATCAAGTCCAGAATAAGCAGGTCTACGCGGTCACTCTGCCGCATCAAGTCCAGAGCTTTGCGACCATCTTCTGCCAAAATAGTTTTAAACCCGTCATCCTCCAGATGCAGGGCCACGGTTTCTCGAATTAGTTCCTCGTCATCCACGATCAGGACAGTATCAGACATCTGTTTCTCCAAGACCTAGCCGTGAGCCACTACATCGTACCACCCCATTTTCCTAAAGGCTTGGGAGAGCATGAACAACGTAATTGCGGTCTTGGCTGCTTAAACGAGCCTGCACGCCCCATGCTTGGAATCGCTCGACCAGCCGTTTGCAGGAGGGCCGTTCGGTGGCGTAATGACCTGCATCGACCAAAACAATGCTGCGCTCCATGGCCTCTTGGAATTGGTGGAATTTACAGTCAGACGTGAGATAGAGGTCTACTTGGTGGCGGTGGGCTTGGGGAATGAAGCTACCTCCAGAGCCTCCCAAAACTGCGACTTTATGTACTTTGCGGTCAAGGGCTGCAGGGGAAGTAATGAGATGGGGTTGGCCCAGTTGGAACCGAATGAGTTGGAGGGCCTCTTCTAGGGTCTGAGGCTTGGGCAGAAATCCTACGCGCCCATAGCCAATGGAAGAGGCGGGCGGTTCTACGGCATAGAGTTCGTAGGCCGGTTCTTCATAGGGATGGCCTAACCGCAATGCCTGAAGGACTTTGCTGCGATGAGTTTCCGATACCAGTACTTCCAGTCGGTCTTCGGCTACCTGGTTATCTCCCGCGACGCCCACCGCTGGCTTACTTCCTTCCAAGGCACAGAACGTTCCGGTCCCTGCACTCCAGTAACTACAGCGGTTATAGTGTTCACCAACTTGACCGGCACCAGCTTCCCAAAGTGCTTCTAATAGAACATCCCTTGCATCCTCCGGAACGAAGGTCACCAGTTTAAAGAATTTTTCAGGATAGGGTTCTATCGGTTCGCAATTGGATAAACCAAGCAACCTGGCCAGGGTGTCAGCGGTGCCTTCCGCCACCTGATCGAAGTTGGTATGGGCGCTGTAGACGCCAATGCCTTTGGTATAAGCCAGATGGACGGCTTGACCGACCGGGGTTTTGGGATGAAGGGACTTAAGGGGGGTGAAAATCAGGGGATGGTGAGCAAAGACAAGGTTGAATCCTTCATCGACGGCTTCTTCCAAAACGGAAAAAGTTGGGGTCAGGCAGACAAGGACTCTCGCTTCTTCTAGGGCAATTCCCGGTTCTACCTGCCAGCCGACATTGTCCCAGGATGCTGCCAAATGAAGGGGCGTGGTCGCTTCAAATTGCTGGATGAATTTTTCTACCCGCACAAGGCAATCCTCATGAGTTAACGGTTTGGGGCAAGGGCTCTGGAGCCCAGGCTTCTCCATATTCTGCTTTCAAGGTTTGGAAGGCTTCTACCTGCCCCTCTGCATATTCCCCTGGCTTTCCCCATTGGAGAAAAGCGCTTAAGAGTGGCTTGGATTCAGCATCTTTTTGCAAACGGACCGCATAGGTGGTGAAGTTGCCCCGTTTAGCGATGCCTTCTTCAAAGCGCACCCAGCCAATATCCTCCATGTTGAGGTGGAATTCAAAGTTTTCCGTATGCATGTTGGCGTATTGGCCTTTGGGCAGGGCGGCATAATACAGGTCTTTCATCTCAGACTTGCACTCCAGCACTGCGGTGTCATTGGTGACGATAATCCTCAGCAGTCCGAGGGTGGAGCATTTTTCTAGAAATTCTTTTAAGGTCGCCATAATATACCCATCAGTCTTGCTCCCTGATTCTAGGAGATCTCCTCGTCGATCCTCTATCGAGATCTAAGATTGACTGTTAGATTCTCTATCTTTGGTCTTGGGACGAAATCAAGCAATCGTCACTTCAGAAGATAAGTAAACGTCCTGAATAGCATGAAATAGGGCTACTCCTTCCTCAAAAGGACGCTGGAAGGTCTTACGACCAGAAATTAGTCCTGAACCTCCAGCTCGTTTATTAATCACAGCGGTACGGACCGCTTCTGCAAAGTCATTTTCCCCAGAAGCTCCCCCGGAATTAATCAGACCAGCTCGGCCTGCATTGCAGTTCAGGAGTTGATAGCGAGTGAGATCGATGGGGTGCTCTGTGGTCAGTTCAGTGTAGACAAGACTACTGGTTTTGCCGTAGCTTGTACCGCTGGCTTTAGTGACTGCGGCGTAGCCCCCGTTCACTTCGGGCAATTTCTGCTTGATGATGTCGGCTTCAAGGGTGATGCCTAAATGGTTGGCTTGCCCGGTTAGGTCTGCGGCAAGGTGATAGTCCTTATCCTGTTGGAAAATATTGTTCCGTAAATAACACCAAAGAACGGTTGCCATGCCCAACTTATGGGCTTGCGCGAAGGCTTGACTGACTTCTTGAATCTGACGGGTGGACTCCGGTGAACCAAAGTAAATCGTTGCCCCGACGGCCACGGCTCCCAAATTCCAGGCCTGCTCTACGGAAGCAAACATGATCTGGTCATAGCGATTGGGATAGCTCAATAATTCGTTGTGGTTCAGTTTCAGGATAAAGGGAATTTTATGGGCATATTTGCGACTGACACTGCCCAGGACCCCCAGGGTGGTTGCGACAGCATTACAGCCTCCTGCGATCGCCAGTTTGAGGGTATTTTCGGCATCGAAATAGATCGGATTTGGGGCAAACGAAGCTCCAGCCGAATGTTCAATGCCCTGGTCTACGGGCAGGATCGATAAATAACCTGTATTCGCCAAACGACCGTGACCATAGAGCTGTTGTAAGCTGCGGAGCACTTGCGGAGGGCGGTCACTGATCCCGTGAATTCGATCTATCCAATCAGGACCGGGCAAATGGAGCAAGCTGGCTGAAATTTTAGCTTTGTGGATGAGGAGGTTTTCTGCTTCTTCTCCCAACCAAGAGGCAATGCTTTGGTCCGCAGATAGAGTCGTCACCATGGTTTTCCCCTCTGAGTGCTTCCCTCATCCTAGCGCTTCAGATTAGGTGCTCATTTTGAATGCACACGTCTTCCAGGCTTAAACCAACAGTTGTGCCGCTCGTTTTGCGATCGCCGATGCGGTTAAGCCATTGAAATCCATCAATTGAGCAGGACTGGCGGTAGTTTCTCCCCGTTTCCAGGCAAAAGTATCGCGTCTAGGCGCGGTGGTCCTGAGCAGGACGGGTTCAAGAGAAGCACTCGCCCCTCCTGTGACTCCAATCAAGACATCTGCTCCAAATAAAGCTTCGAATTCAGCCTCTCCCAGAAAATCTCCATCGGGTTCGGAACAGGTATCCCAAGCCACATCCTGGGGACGGTAGAGGCGGCGGGGATTGACTACAGAGACAATCTTCACCCCGACACCCCGACTTTCCAATTGGTCCGCTGCTTCAAAAACAGGGAGTAGAGACATATCCCCAATCACAGCAAACACAACTTTTTTCGTGCCCGTGGTTTCTTGAAGAACAATGGCTCCATCCTTAAGGGCCTGGCGGGCTTGGTCAAGGGTGGTACGAATCGGTAGCGGAGATTTACTGGTGGTAATAACAATGCCCTTATTTTTCGTGGTGAGGGCCCATTCATAGGCAACCTGAATGCCGTTGGCATCCGTCGGAAAAAGCGGAAAAATATTGCCATTGCGCATCATTGCCGCAAAATAAGCTTCGATTTCAGGACGTTGATGGGTCCAGCCATTACGCCCTTGCTCCAAGGCTCCCGCCGTAAAGAGCGCTATGGTCGAAGGCGTAGGACGGCGCAGTTCTGCCATCGCTTGGGTCACCGTTTGCCAAATCGGAAGGCCATTGATGGCAAAAGATTCATAGGAACACCAGAGGGTGCGGCTCCCCATCAAGGCTAGGCCAGCGGCTAAACCGGCACAGGCATCTTCACTCAAGGGTTCATAAACCTGACCTTGGGGACTTTGGAAGTAGAGGGGGTCCGTGGTCGGATGAATAATTTTCAACCCTTGGTTAATATTCGCCAGTCCCGAAGCTTCATTGCCATCGGCATTAGAAACAATAAATTTGGGATCTTTTTGGCCTACTTGCACAACCAAGGCTCCCATCGCCGTAGTGGGAACTTTTGCTTCGCCGCCCACGGGAAAATCCTCTAACGTAATCTCTCCCAACTCTTCTAGGGGCAACACAAATTCAGTAACAGCCGTCTTAGCGGCTGGTCCGCCGCCTGCCCGCTCCAAATTCGTACGGACGAGTTCCCAGGCTTCAGGAGATAAAGCGCGTTCTTGCAGGGCACCGACGATATCTTCATTCTCTAAGGTGTGATAGGCATAGAGATTGTGAGATTTAGCGCCCCGGGCATGCACTCCTGCTCCTTTGAGCTGCTTGATAATCAAAACCGTAAGTTTACCGTTGAGGGCAGAGCGAGCCGCTTCATCGGCAGCGACCAGCACCGCTTCCGTAAATTCCATACGCTGCTCAAAGGAAAACAGGGTACTGTCTACAAAGGGGCCGGGTTGATTTTGGTCATCAAAATCCTTGGCATCCACCAAAATCACTTCTTCAAAGCTATTCCCGGTCCAGTAGTCCATCATTTGTTCATCAGCAAAGGTGGAGACCATGCTGTGATGCTCTTGGCTGTATCCATTCCAAACCAAAACGGGCAAGAAATTCGTAACTTCGGGATAAGCTGTGTGGAAATGCATCATCGAACTCATGATGTAGGGCTCGCCCAATCCCCCATCGCCAACGGTGAAGGGAAAAAGCTTGCCAGGATGCAAAAGGGCCGCAGCCATGGCAAAGTGCTGTCCCTGGCCAAGAGGACCTGCTGGAGCCAAAATCCCAGGGATATAGCCCGATAGATGACCAAGCAAGCCATGTCTCTCCCGGTAGCCTTCACGCAACTGGGCGACCGTATAGATACCCATATCTTCTAAGGAACGGTCCATGAACATCGCACTGTAGAAACCCGGCGCATGATGACCAACTTCCGTCGGGATATTTTTGTGGCCTAACATTACCAGGGCCGCATAGGCTTCTACGGAACTGGCAAAGCCCCCAGGATGTCCTGAAGCCTTGCTGGCTGTGATTTGTAGGGTCAGGTAACGCAGTGCATCTGCCGCCAACAAAGTCTGGAATATAGCTGCATCATCGGTCGGATCAGGAATGCACGTGCTCCCCTCGGCAATCGCAGGGATTTTGCCATATTTTTCGAAACCAGGGAGGGATTTACCAAAGTACTGAATCCCTTCACAAAAGGCGGGCGTAGAAGTCTGGTTGGCAACAGTCATACCGACAATACCTAAAGCTGCATGGGCTAGTTTTCTATCGTACATCGGCTTCTGAAAAGAACTGGCTAAATCAGGGAAATCAGGAGATCACTTTATGAAACATCGAAACGAGAGGTCACTTTGCATCCCCAAGCTTGATTCCTCGAATTGAATAATCCAGCAATTCCATAGGATGCATAATCGGTATTTTTTTGCCCTGGATTTCTAAATGTTTCCGAATTTGCAATCCACAGCCTGGATTAGGAGAAGCAATTAGTTCAGCTCCCGTGTTGAGAAGGTTCGTCACTTTCTGTTGGCCCAGTTCATCCCCAATTTCTGGTTGCAAGATGTTGTACACCCCAGCGCTTCCGCAACACAGGGCCGCATCTAGAGGTTCTTTAAGCTTCAAGCCAGGAATTTTTTGGAGCAGTCTACGCGGTTGCAGACTGATTTTTTGTCCATGCAATAAATGACAGGCATCCTGATAGACCACGGTCAAAGTCTGCTCTGCAAGCGGGGAAAGTTCCGTCGTTAGGCCAACATCATGGAGAAACTCCTGGACATCTCTAACTCGGCTGGAAAATTGCTTGGCTTTGTCTCGATAATTTGGGTCATCCTGCAAAATATGACCATATTCTTTGAGGGTATGACCGCAACCCGCCGCATTGATGATGATGAAATCTACCCCGCTATTTTCAAAGCTATCAATCATCTGGCGAGCCATCTCTTTGGCTTGCTCTTCCTGTCCCTGGTGATGGGGTAAGGCAGCACAGCATCCCTGACTTTGGGGAATGACGACCTCACAGCCATTCGCGGTTAAAACTCTGACGGTTGCCTCATTGACGCCGGAGAATAAAAGCCGCTGGATACACCCTAAAATCATACCTACGCGATAGCGCTTTTCCCCTTGCGCAGGTGTTAGCGCGGGCAAGTTATCCCGAAAAGCACTGAGCGGAATTTCTGGCAGAATCGACTCCATACTGGCGAGGCGAGGAAATACTTTCCTGAAAGCTCCCGTTGAGCGGATCAGCTTTTGTAGCCCAAGTTTCTGATAGGGAATCATCGGGGCCATTAAAAATCGCAGCCTTTTCGGATAGGGCAAGAGGCTAAACATCAGCTTGCGGAGGACTCGGTCTTGCAAACTCCGTGGATAGTTGCGTTCTACTTGAGGACGGGTGGCAGCAATCAGTTGGTCATACTGGACGCCAGAAGGACAGGTAGATACACAGGCCAAGCAGCCCAAACAAGAGTCAAAATGTTGGCTTGAAGTGGCTGAAAGAGGCATTTCCCCTTTATTAATTTGATCCATGAGATAGATACGCCCTCTCGGCGAATCCATCTCGGTCCCCAGAACTCGATAGCTAGGACAGGTTGATAGACAAAATCCACAGTGAACACAAGACCTAATCAGTTTGGGGTCTGGGGGATGATCCGTATCAAATCCCTGAACTTTGGTTTCCACTAAATATCCCCTACAAAACGGTTGGGATTGAGTAATTTTCCTGGATCAAACTGATTTTTTAAAGAACGCATAAGGCCCAATGAATTGGAGGTATAACCCCAAACATCTATTTTTTGCTTGAGTTCAACGGGCGCTTCTAAAATGCTTAAAAATCCCTGCCTTTCTTGACAATACGTTCTGAATTCTACAAGTGCTTTACAAAGGTTATCTTCTGGCGAACCTTGAAAACGGATAACCCCAAGTCCACTGCCCGCATGCAGGATACCCATAGTTTTTAGTGCGGATAAATTATGTTTTTTAGCAATGGTTTCTAGCATAGCTAGAGCTTCTACGCCATCGGCAGGCAATACTCCTATCTTGCATGTTACAGCTGAATCTTGAAGTTCTCGTACCTCCTGTAGCCTTTTCCAAAGGAGAACTTCTTCCTGGTCAAGGTGTGAAGTAATCGATAACTTTAATTCTTGGGTGATAGATTGCCATTGACGAGATTGCTCTTGCACACTCGCTTCTAGCCCCTGGAAACGAATCACCAGGCCCGACGCTTGTTCAACCCCGAGGAGGGCTGAAAGGTGTGGCGAAAGCAGATCGGCGGCCGTTGGGGTAAGCACAGAACGGAACAGGATTTCTCTAGCCTGCGTGATTTTGGAAATATTGCCCGTCACCAGCAGCGTTTGGGAGTTTTCTGGCAGAGGATACAGGCGCAGGGTCATTTGCGTGATAAACCCCAGGGTGCCATAGGCTCCGGTAAAGAGTTTCATCAGGTCATAACCTGCCACATTCTTGACGACGCGACCACCGGCCTTTGCCATTTGACCGTCGGCCCGACTGAACGAAATACCTAGTAATAAGTCGCGAACGCCTCCATAGCGTTGCCGCAAGGAGCCTGTGTCAGCGGTGGCAATAATGCCTCCAAGGGTAGCCCTATGGCGAAAGGTCGGATCCAGCGGCAAGAATTGACCCTCCTTAGCCAAAATCGCCTGCAACGCTGCAAACGGCATGCCTGCTTCTACCGTTACCGTTAGATCTCCAACCGCATGATCAATCAAGCGGTCTAGGCGCTGGCTACTGATCAAGACCTGGGGTTCTTTGACCAATCCACCCCAGCCAAGTTTGCTTCCTTGCCCCGCCAGCAACATCCGCCATTTTTGATGATAGGCACAAGCCATGACCGCAGCCAGTTCTTCCTGGCTATTCGGAGAAACCATACAGGCAAGAGCGGATGAGGGCGTAACCGCTTGCGTGATCTTTGCTTGCCAGTCAGGCTCTAAGTCTATAAACGGATGAACGAGCGTAGACCCGACAATAGCTTCTAGTTTTTCTACGATGAGCGCTTGATCCACTACCACCTATCTGTCTGAAGTTGATGGATTCAATATAAAGCTATTTATCAGGTTGAGGGGCTTTGTTTTTCAAAGTATCCGGCTTAAGAGATTTTATGGACAAAATAAAATATATAGCTACGAAGATAGCAAAACCAAAAAAAATTGTTAGTTGAATCATAGGAGATTTTGGAATTAAAGACTTAAGAGGCCAAGAAAGATATATGTAAAGATATACAGTTAAACTAACCATTGAAATATAGAAGAGCATCAAGCTAACTGAGATCTTTTTGGTTTTAGGAAAAGTTGCATATGTTTCTCACAAAAGTATAAGAGCTGGAAAAAATATTGCAAGCTGCACCCCAAAATCATCGACATTCATATTTTTAGATAGCAGGGCAGCAAGGGAAAAACAAATCCAAAAAGCAGAGAGGAGTTTTGAGTTCTCTTCCAAGTAATCCGTAATAGAAATTTTTTGTACTGGCTCAGAAAGATTCTCTTTAGTGGCTTGATTCACCAAATCCTCTGATGCAGCGGTAGTAACAACTTTCGCGTTTGCTATTGGAGAGAGGGCAGGAAGCTTTATCTCTCTATGAGGATTTTGATTCGGCATGAAGTTTATCTAGAACAGAACATATCTGTTATAACTCCAGCTTAATTGAAAAATTTTGTGTTGTGTCAGACTAGTAGTAAGACTTCTTGCTTGAATTGACTTTTACCGCCCTGCACAAAGGCTTGGTCATGTTGTAGGTGATATGGGTACGAT
>JBAUTA010001306.1:0-1996 GCA_049581985.1 Kovacikia sp. | reverse complement strand
ATGTAGTTCCGTAGAATGTGACGTTCGATCGACTGAATGAAGGCAGGACCACCACTTTCCAACCGCTTAAACAGGTTGGTGCGGCTAAACCCCATCAGCCGCTTGCCTGCTCGTGACAGTCCTTTAAGCTGCCGTTCCTCTGCCTCCGTCAGTTTCCGTCGTCCAGTCGAGACGGTGTAGTTGCCCAGCCCATAGCGCGGTAGACTGAGGCTGTTAATCGCCTCCACCACTTGTTCAGAATATAACCCCGCATAGGGATCGGCTCCTTCACCCAGATGAAACTTGACCGTGCAGGGCTGGCGCATTGGGAAATAGGCACGACTGCCATTCGGAAATTCTAGATATCTACGGGGCTTTCCATAAAGCGCCTGCTCTAGCGGTAATAATTCATCTTCTTTCGTATAGTGCTCTTGAATAAAGCTGCGCGTCCGACGCACCATGTACAGCCGCATCAGGTCTCGCCAGTCGTCTGGATGCTCACTCTTCTCAAACGCCGCCAGCGATTGCACGGCTGCCTGGTACTTACGGATGAACTCCAACTCGCCACCCATTTCCTGTAACAGTGCCTCCGGTCGAGCGCCCAGATTCTTGTCTTCTGGAACGAACAGCCGCAGTTGAGCCGATAAATCCAGGTAAGTTTTGTTGTAGGGAGTCGCAGAAAGCAGAATACAACGACTTTCATTAATCGCAATGTACTCTTGAATGGCGCGATACCGCTTCCCGTCCCGATTCCGCAGATTATGGCTTTCATCAATCAAGACCACCCGGTAACGCCGTAAGTCTGGCAATTCGTTCTGAACCCGACTGAGGGGCAGAATCCTCGCCAGCAGGCGGTAGTTGTCCACATAGTCCTGCCACATGGAAACCAGATTTTTCGGGCAAATAATCAGCGTTTCCAGGTAGAAGTCTTCCTGCAAGATGCGGGCAAGCGTGGCGGCGATTAAGGTCTTTCCCAACCCCACTACATCCCCAATCAGGACACCCCCGCGACGATTGACATGATGAGCGGCGATCTGCACGGCGGCTCGTTGAAAATCGAACAGGCGATCGCCGATATCACGAGGGATCTTGTACTCAGATAACCCAACCCGTGCCTCTTGAGACAGGTGATAGGCAATTTTGAGATAGATGTAGTAGGGCGGAATCAGGGCTTCCCGTGCCCAACTTGCATCCAGCAGCGCCGCCAGGTCATCGGAGACGTCAACGCACCAGCGATCATCCCAGCGATCGTCAAACCACCGGTGCAGTTTTTTGCAGGCATCGTGGTCGAGTACGTCAACGTTCAGTTCTCCCTGAAATGACAGACCCGACAACGTGAGATTGCTACTACCCACTAGCCCAATAGTGGGGTTATGCAAGTCATTGCGATGAATCAGGTACAGCTTGGCATGAAGAGGCTTAAGGTAGAGCTTGATGACCAGCTTTTGAGCTTTGATTTGAGCACTCAACCGCCGCAACCCAGCTTCATCCTCATTGCTGGGAGTGCCAGTCACCAGTTGTTGATAAAACTCTGCGGCGACCTGTTTTTTGAACTGAAGGACTTTGCTGTTATCAATGCCCGTGTTTGAAGACGAGAGGAGAGATCGCGATTCATACAGGATCGTTTGGGGCAACTGGGGAATGCCAATCAAGAGCCGACAGCAGGCTCCCTCACCGCCAGCAAACTTATCTACCAGGTCGTCAACTTTACGCCAACCCCGCAGGTTGAAGTAGCCCACACAAAAATCTGCCCGCACTCCAACATCTAACGCACTTCGCAGCGTGGGCAGTAAGAACTCATCAATGTTGTCGAAGATGCGCGGCAATTTAGCGTCTCCTAAAACCCAGGTTGTTGAAACAACCCCATTTTATGACTTCTGCCCCTTCATCTTTGGCTTTGTTCGTAACAAATTCCATCAATGCTGCCCTGAGTCCCCTAGCGGGGAAGCTATCAACCAGGCTGACTTTCTCGCTTAGCGGGTCTGTGGATAATGGTTTCTAGAAGGCGACGCCGATT
>JBAUTA010001305.1:0-3551 GCA_049581985.1 Kovacikia sp. | reverse complement strand
ACCCTAGAATGATGAGCAATCCCAAAAGCGGGCGCATTTCCCGCAGCACTTCCCGAAAATTACCGACATAGAGCAAAAATAACCCGATCGCGAGTCCCGGTAGTACGATACCAACGGGCCCCTTGGTTAAGACGGATAGGGCAATGAAGACGTAGAATGCCAGATACCAGGGCGATAAAGAAGATGGGGGGGAGGGGGTTGATACCGCGTAGCCGCAAAAAAACGTCATCAGCGCTAGCCCAATGCAACTTGACAGGAGCATATCCGAGACTCCTGTTCTACCCCAGATTAGATTGAGCGGACTCAGCCCAATGCAAGCTGAACCGATCAACGCTGAGCGCCAGTATGGCCCCGCAACGGGTTGGGAGTCAGTGGCGAGGTTACCACCAAAGCGATACAGAAGGTAAAAGCCCATACCCATGAGGGCGATCGCGGCCAGAGCGGATGGCAACCGTGTGCTCCACTCGTTGACGCCGATTATTTTGTAGGCGATCGCCATCAGCCAATAAATCAACGGGGGCTTATCAAATCGGGTTTCCCCATTAAAATAGGGAGTCACCCAATCGCCTGTAACTGTCATCTGGCGAGCAGCTTCAGCAAACAAGGGCTCGGTTTCATCCACCAGTCCAATGCTGCCCAGATTCCAGAGGAATGCCAGTTCACCAATCAACAGCACCCAGATCGCAGACAGGACCCACCCCATGCCAGGTTTTTTTTGCAGATAATGCCTAAATGCTTTGACTTGGAGATTCAAACTCACCCTCTTCCAACTCCTCACAACCCGAATTCACCTAAGCGATAACATGGATTGTTATTGCTCTGACCTACTCTAGCGAGAAACTGAATTTTCTTGGATGCAACCTTCACCAGACCCTTGCCTTTTTAGACATGCAGAAATCCAGGGCACTATGAAACTATCATGCTATTGAACCCGGTGACCCAACCGCCCAATTTCGAGCAGAAACCGCGATCAATTCCTTTTAAGTAGGTCGGCCTCATGAATGGTAAGAAGGGGTTTGGGTGCTGTGCCCCCAGGCAGGGGGGGGTACCCCCTCCACCCCCACTAATCCCTTCAGTTTAATTGCGCCCACCCACTTAGGCATGGCTGTCTTTACAATAGGGTTAGTAGTGTCATCGCTCAACGACTATGCTCACTCAGAAACCGCAGCAAGGCACGAAACGGGATTGGCAGCCTATTGTCAGGCAGTTTGAGGCGATCGTCGGTAAAACCAATGTAATTCGGAAAAAAGAAGAGCTGTTGGTTTATGAGTGCGATGGCTTGACCAGCTATCGCAACCGTCCTGAGGTCGTTGTGCTGCCCCGAACAACGGAGGAGGTTGCCGCAGTTGTGCGGGTGTGCGATCGCCACGACATCCCCTTTGTTGCTCGTGGGTCTGGTACCGGGCTTTCCGGAGGTGCTTTACCAGGGGATGGGTGTGTTTTGATTGTGACTGCGTTGATGAAACGCATCATCGATATTGATCTGGAAAATCAGCGGGTGGTCGTACAGCCCGGTGTGATCAACAATTGGGTCACTCAAGCAGTGAGTGGAGCGGGCTTCTACTATGCGCCTGATCCCTCCAGTCAAATTATTTGCTCTGTCGGCGGCAATGTGGCAGAAAATTCTGGTGGGGTTCACTGCCTCAAATATGGCGTCACCACCAATCATGTTTTGGGTCTGAAGCTGGTTCTACCCAATGGCGACATTGTGGATGTGGGGGGCACCGTTCCCGAAATGCCTGGATACGACTTAACCGGCCTATTCGTCGGTTCCGAGGGCACCATGGGCATTGCCACTGAAATCACCCTCAAGATTCTCAAATCCCCTGAATCAATTCGGGTGCTGCTGGCAGATTTTCCGAGTGTGGAAACAGCGGGCGCAACAGTCTCCGATATCATTCGGGCGGGCATTATTCCCGGTGGGATGGAGATGATGGATAACCTTAGCATCAATGCCGTTGAGGATGTGGTCTGTACAAATTGTTATCCCCGTGATGCGGTGGCCATTCTTTTAATAGAAGTGGATGGGCTGGAAGTGGAAGCCGCAGAGAACAGCCAACGGGTGGAGGCAATTTGCTACAAAAATGGTGCCCGGAATGTCCGTGTTGCCACAAACCCTGAAGAACGGTTGCTTTTGTGGAAAGGTCGGAAGGCTGCTTTTGCCGCAATGGGAAAGATCAGTCCTGATTACTATGTGCAGGATGGCGTGATTCCTCGCACGAAATTAGAGTACGTGCTGCGGGAAATTGAAACCTTGAGCCAGCAATATGGCTATCCGGTTGCAAATGTTTTCCATGCAGGGGATGGCAACTTGCACCCGTTGGTTCTTTACGACAATGCGGTTCCGGGGGCGTTGGAAACTGTCGAGGAACTAGGAGGAGCCATTCTAAAGCTTTGCGTTGAAGTGGGTGGCAGCATTTCTGGCGAACATGGGATTGGGGTAGACAAGCGTTGCTATATGCCGCAAATGTTTAGCGAAACTGATTTGGAAACGATGAAATGGATCCGGCAGGTCTTTGATCCCAAGAATATTGCCAATCCTGGCAAGATCTTTCCGACGCCCCGTACCTGCGGTGAAGCGGCAAGGACGGAAGGAGCAAAGCAGTTTGAAGGTGTGGAACGGTTTTAGAGACAGAGATTTTGTCTGCTAAACCACCCCTTGGGTATCCAGGAAAATGATATTATCTGGCTCAAATTAGGGTGTTTCCTTTGAGTCCAATTTTTGATTATGGCTCGCTATATCAACCTGTTCCATGCTCCGGATTCGCTTTTAACGCTTCGCCAAACGATTTCCCAGGTTCTTGATTCCTGTGGGTTGGACCTGGTCTATGAAACACAGGATTATCTCATGGCTCAAGAGAAACCCGGACACGTTTCCTACACGCGCTTAGCAAAAGTCGAATTTTTGATTAGTTTGCCTGTGGATGAGCAGGCTCAAACGCGCATTGACCTGGTGGTCAAGAATGAAGAGTTACCTTTGACGATAAATAATCATTGTCAACAGGTTTTTGAGTTGGTGAATCGGACGATCGCTCAAATCGATAACTGGCGATCGATTTAAACGGTAACTGGAGGTCGATTCAAAAAAGGCGATGGGCGATGGGCGATGGAAATCACGACTGACTCAAAACTCCCGTTGCCTATCGCCCCTGGCTCCGCGCTTATTTCAACATAACCTCTGGGGCTTTTTCCAATTCTTCCAAAGCAGGGGCAGTATCGGGGGCGATCGCCTTTCCTTTCTCCTCCAAATTAACCTGTTTCAACAGTTCCAACTGCTTCAGGAGTTGTTCCCTAACTTCGTAGCGGTAAGTGAAAAAGTGTTCACCCACGCCCAGGGTTGCCAGATATTCTTCTAGAAGTTGCGGTTTCAGCAGGGCGATCGCCAACAATTGCCACCAGAAGCGGAAGCGGGTAGAACGAACAACCCCCTGCCGCCAAATAATGGCCTTAAACAGATTAAATTGCTCAGGATCTAACTTACGACAGCTTTTCCCACGCCAGCCATTCATCATCCTAAAGTGGCTAAATGTGCGCTTCAGGTAAGGCATGGG
>JBAUTA010001304.1:0-2093 GCA_049581985.1 Kovacikia sp. | reverse complement strand
ACGGGCGGGTTTTACAGTCCAATCCTCACCTTCACAAAGCTAGGGGCGAGTTTGCCCCTAGCCAATTCAGAACTGCTTGAATGCCCTTTCCTGGTTCTCTTATCCTCCCCCTCCTATGAACCCGATTATCATCCGTCTGGAAGACATCTATAAGATCTACGGTGCCGGAGAAACCGAGGTCAAAGCCCTCTCTGGGGTTAATCTGATCGTCGAGCGGGGAGAATTTTGCGCCATTATGGGGGCATCTGGCTCCGGCAAATCGACCATGATGAATATGATTGGCTGTCTCGATCGCCCCACTTCAGGCAGCTACTACCTGGATGGGTTAGATGTGGCAAAGCTGGCGGATTCTGACCTGGCAACCATTCGAAATCGCAAGCTGGGGTTTGTGTTTCAGCAGTTTCATCTGCTGCCGCAACTAAATGCCTTGGAGAATGTGATGCTGCCGATGGTATATGCCAAAGTTCCCGCTGAGGAACGGCAACAACGGGCAACGGAGGCGTTAATTCGAGTTGGGTTAGAAAATCGGATGAACAATCGCCCGAACCAGATGTCAGGGGGACAGCAACAACGGGTGGCGATCGCCCGGGCCATTGTCAACCGTCCTGTTTTAGTGCTGGCAGACGAACCCACAGGCGCATTAGACTCGCACACCACCCAAGAAGTCCTCAACATCTTCTCCGATCTCAACGCCAGTGGTATCACGGTCGTCATGGTCACCCATGAAGCGGATGTGGCCCGTCGCACCCGTCGAATTATCTGGTTTAAAGATGGCCAGGTGGTCAATCCCTATCTGGCACCGGAAGACCTGGCAAATATGATGGCGATGGCTTAGAAAGCAGAGGACCGGATCAACTGCGTGCCCAGCGAGTGCTGTTCCACAGCATGAAAAATAAAACACTGGCAATCAATGCGCCCAAACTCCACTTGATGGAATTCTTCCGGATCTCTAACTTCTGGGCTTCTAGCTCCTGAATCTTCGCCTGAGTTTGAACTTTGATTTGCGCCTGAGCCTGGGCTCTCAACTGATTCACCCGACTGAGAAGATCGGACTTCACCTTCTCCGGATCGTCCGTGTTAAGCGGAGTCCCCTGAGAAACAATTTGCTCTCCGAGCGCTTTAATTTGCTCAGGACTGCCCTGCTTCAGCTGACGCTCTAGCTGATTGAGCTGCTCTAGAACGGGGGCTGCTTGCTGCGTCAGCCGTTGTTCAACTAAATTTGGATTACCTTGACTTAATTGAGTTTGTAGTTGCAGCCCCGCTAAAAAAGTTGGCGGAATTAGCAATAGGAAAATCACGGTTAGCGCTAAACAAAACCAGGAGAGAATCTTGAGTACAGGCTTCTCAAAGGGTTTGCGCCCATAATGTTCACCCCCAAAAATAAGGGCAAACCCAAGAATCGGAATGATGACAGTTTCCACCAGCTTTCCAAGGAACTGTAGCCTCCAGGCGAGATCTCCTACGTTGGCGGGAATAAAGTCCACGATATTGTTTATCAACGCAAATAGTAAAAAGCAATAGCCGACCCAGCGCAGTCTGTAGACTGACTGATATGCATTAAATGATTCCGCCATGGAAATGGCTCCTCCTAGAAAATGGGACCGCTACTTCAAAAATGAGGGTTTTTCTACCAATTTAAATAGCGAACAGGGCAGATTGGGGACGGGGTGCAGGGGGGTCACCCCCTTCGGCTTGAGCGCTCAGGTCGAAAGCTGGCTGGGGGCAAAGCCCCCACACCCCATCTGCAACCTTTATTTTTCAAATTGGTATCCAATGAGGGTTTTTCAATAAAGTAAATCGATCTTTTTTGAACGGGCAGACTTCACAGACAAATTTAGACGGATAAATTTAGAGAAATAAATTTAGACAAACAGCTTGTGGCCTGTAGAGTTTATAGAATTCATAGTCTGTAGAATTTGCTGTTATCCGGTGAACGACTCACCTGGAAATTCCTGGTGGCCTTATTCCTCGTGGCCTCAGAAGTTGGGTTGCCACCATTGGTACCAGGAAAACCAGGCAGATTCCAGGATCTTAAAGCTTTTTTCGGACGCGATCGCCCCTGATCCATCCCTTGATAAGGGAGTAGACATAAG
>JBAUTA010001303.1:0-2246 GCA_049581985.1 Kovacikia sp. | reverse complement strand
GGCGGTCGGGCAGCCTGGAAGTGGTAAAACTTATTCAGCTCTTGAACCGCAAATTCGTTCAGCGATCCGTCAAGGATTTCCTATTCTTTTATATGATTTCAAGTACCCTGATATGGCTGAAGGGTTGGCAGGATATGCAGCACTACACAATTATAAAATTAGTGTATTTGCTCCCGGATACGAAGAGTCGAGTATTGTGAACATTTTAGATTTTATGAAATCTCATGAAGACGCTGAAACCGCTCGTCAATTAGCTGAAGTTATTATGAAAAATTTCAGTATGGGTAACAAAGAACGGGGAGACAACTTTTTTTCAGAGGCGGGAAATCAACTCGTAGAGGCCATACTAATGTTGGCAAAAGATACAACCTTTCCTGACATTATTATGGCTCATAAGCTGCTTAGTCTAGAAAATCTACCCGTGCGACTTCGAATAGCCAATCTCAACCCGTGGATAGATGCTTCTTTCTCTCAGCTAATGTCATTAACTGAAAGTGAGAAGACTGTAGCGAGTATCGTGGGAACAGCCATCCGGTTTTTTACTCGGTTCATGAAACCGAAAATTCTCAATGCCTTTTGTGGTAAGACTACATTGCCTTTAAAGTTACAAGGCAGACAACTTGTCGTTATAGGAATGGACCGTAATTTACGGGATGTTATGGGTCCCTTGATTGCAAGCACTATCCATATGATTGTAATTAAAAATTTGATGCAAAAGAGGAAAGATCCATTGATTGTGGCATTAGACGAGCTACCTACTATATATCTTCCTGATTTAGTTAAATGGCTTAATGAATTAAGATCTGCTGGCTTTATCGGCCTGTTAGGAGCTCAAAATATTGCGCAGCTGGAAGCAGCCTATGGAAAAGAAATTGCTCGTGCCTTAAGGGCAGCTGTAGCGACAAAGTTTTACTTCAATCCTGGTGATGAAGAGTCCGCTGAAATATTTAGCAAGTCTTTGGGCGATAAACAGGTAGATTTTTCTTCTAAGTCGCGAGGTACATCGGCAGGAAAAGGCAGTCAAAATATATCAGATCAGCATCAAGCTCGGAGACTCTTTGAACCAGCTCAATTCCTTCGACTGGAAACAGGGAGTTGCATTATTACTGGTCCGGGATTGAAACATAATCGAGAGGTTAGTATTCCTGTTCAACAGCGAATTATCATTCCTGAATGGGAAATGAGAGAGGTAGAAAGGAGTAAGGAAGCATATAAAAGAATTAGATCAAAGTTGATTGAAAAAAATAGCTTATCTGCAATTACAGCTGAACATTTAATGCTAAGAAAACTCAAAGCTGAAGCATTGTATCCAGCCCCCGAACCAGAAGAAGCTGAGGAAAAATATTGATTATGTGAAGCGAGTATCTAACATTCAATGTCCATGAGGTAACAAAGTTGAGTACAAGTAAAATGAACAGTAATGAAGTAATTCAGTCGAATATTGTTGAGTTTCTAGCCGATGGTTGGTCCGTCCTTGTTCTTCGTGATGGGATGATCACTCTCTCGCTTGATACTGAACCTGGCTACAATCCAAGAGAAATTGAAATTCAACTTAATGGACGCACCATCTTTCATAAGAAAGATGGAGAAATTTTAATTAATGAAACAGAAGACCTGAGAGCAGAAGATCTCCAAACTTGGTTCTCTAAAATTGAGCTTTTGAATGCCCATACTTTGAACTGAATATCAACTCTTTTCAACTTAGGAAAAATAAGATTATGGTAATAGAAGCAGGTGCGGCTCAACAGGTTGGACGGGATGTTACTTCTTCAGTTGAAGGAACTGCCAAGATAACTAGAGCCCTTATTGAAGCATTGTTCAAGCCACTTGGGAACAATGAAAATGATAAAGAAGAAGGGCCTGACAACAAAAACGGTATAGAGATAAAAGTTGGAGAAGATACCCGCTATAAAGGTGTCATTGGTGAAGAACCTGAAATTAATAAACTCTCTCCACATGAAGTCAAGCTCTTGGAATCAGCGCTCAATATTCCTGTTAACGAACAGTCAAATGAGGGAAGTCAGCAACAGGAAGAAATGGTTAAGGGGGCTATTGGCGTCAAAATAGGCGAGCGGCAAGTGTATCGTTACGCTCGTGGAACGGTTGCAGTTAACGAGGTTAAACAACAAAGACAATCTGTCCTTGTTCCTCAGGTGGTAGAGCGAACTTCTGAAAACTCAACTCCCCAAGCTGATAGAATTGCGAACCTGATAAGTGCTCCAGAGAAAATTCGGCAGGTAAATGAG
>JBAUTA010001302.1:0-2696 GCA_049581985.1 Kovacikia sp. | reverse complement strand
GACTTCGCCCGATCGCCAAGGACGGTCGTAGAAGGTTTCAAGGCGATCGCCCACTCCCTGCAACACCATCCGCATCGGTTTGTC
Source organism: Kovacikia sp. (assembly GCA_049581985.1). GTDB lineage: Bacteria > Cyanobacteriota > Cyanobacteriia > Leptolyngbyales > Leptolyngbyaceae > Kovacikia. Next base: position 2,612 of record JBAUTA010001302.1, on the reverse strand, counting down.
AGCCACATTCACAAACCCCTTGATGCGATAAATATCCTGCTCGACAATCAGTGCCTTCAACGTATGAACCAGCGCCTGGGGGTCTAGGGCCTGAGTCGAAACCACTGGCACAGAGATGATTTCGTCGTCATGGTCGTGTTCTTCTTCCGTATCGTGGTGGCTGGGGCGTGACGCCAGATTGTCTTCCACCGCAGCATTAAACCCCAGCAAAATATCAGGACTAATCTGCCCATCCCGGCAAGGAATAATTTTGACCCCAAGACGCAGCTCCTGCTGAACCCGCGATCGCACGTCCAGTTGCGTCTGACTATCCACACAGTCAGTCTTGGTCAACAGCACCAGATCGGCACAGGCCAACTGATCTTCAAACAGTTCTTCTAGGGGCGACTCGTGATCTAAGTTAGGATCCGCTGCGCGCTGCGCATTGAGGGCATCCAAATCCGCTGCCAGTTTGCCTGTCGAAACCGCTTCGCAGTCCACCACGGTAATCACCCCATCCACCGTCGCGCCCGTGCGGATTTCATCCCAGCGAAAGGCTTGGATCAGGGGTTTTGGCAGGGCCAAGCCGGAGGTTTCAATCAAAATACAGTCGATCTGGTCGCGGCGCTTGAGCAGTTCTTGCATCGTGGGTAAAAATTCTTCCTGCACCGTGCAGCAGAGACAGCCGTTGGTGAGTTCCACAATGTTGGGCATCTCTGAGTTGGGCAGAACCTGACCGTCTTCATCGCAGACCTGGCAAGATCTCAGCAGGTCGCCATCAATGCCGATTTCGCCAAACTCATTCACCAAAACCGCAATGCGGCGACCCTGATTATTTTGAAGCTGCTGACGAATCAGCGTGGTTTTGCCACTACCGAGAAATCCGGTAATCACCGTAACGGGAATTTTGGCTGCCATAGCAATTCTGTTGAATGAAATTATAGGTGGATAGAAATAAGCCGCACGGCAAGCTGCTCAACCGTCTTTCGGTTTTGGGCAGATTGCCACGCAGCAAGTCAAAGCATCAAATTTTACGGGACATTAGGCACTCGGCAGCGGGAAAATAATCCCAACCACCTGAGTGATGAAAAAGGCCAACCCAACGCCACAAATCACTAGGCCCGCAGAACTCAGCGGGGCAGAAGACCGTAATGCTTTGGGACGGTTCAGAACAACCCGTTGACCTATCCAAAATGCCGCGAGCGATACGCCAAGCTGAATGATAGTAAACCCCGCCAAATAAGACAGTAAAGGTGTCATTTTGGCCCCAAAAATAGCCTCGCCGTAAGCATAGCCATGAAACAGCCCAGCCAGGATAGATAGCCCAGCAACTGTGACCGTATTTAGGGTGTTTTTCATTGCCAACAGAACCCCAAATAATACGATAGAACCTGACACAAATAACTCAATTCCTGGAACATTTAGCTTTGCCAAGTGCATCCCTGTCCCCAGCATGGCTGCCAGCACAAATGCAACAGGAATCACAATCCCTTGTTTTCGGGTTGCTGCTAGAAGGCCTACTGACACAATAAACGCAAAGTGATCGGGGCCAATCAACGGGTGTGCGATACCGGATAAGAAGCCTTCGATCGAATTAGAGGGCATTTTGCCCCCCATTGCATGATGAGCAAGAGCCGGAGTAGCCAATGACAAAAGTCCCAGGGACACGGCTAAAAGGCTGACTGACTTAAGCCGCAAATTGACTCGAACGAATTTAGACGATTTAAGCTGATTCATTGAATCTGTACCTCGCAGATGTATTAGAAACGGGCGAACCGATCGGCGGGCATCCTGACTTAGAGCATTGAATCTCATTACAGTTGCGGGACAGCGCTGGACTCTCACCAGTCGCCTACGGCTTGCGCAGGCATACTTTCCCCGTTACCTCTAGCGGCTGATCTCCGCCAGAACCGATTGCTCCACTCAGCTTACCGGATGGATGAATCTTTGAGCGCTTTTGCCAAGGATCTTTACCTGAAGATCTCAGGCGATCGCGGCTCTAATCCAACCTCTTGCAAGGCAAACGGTATAATTGCAAACGTAAACGTTCTAAAGGACCGTGCCTGTGACTCGCGCAATCATTGAAACCGACAAAGGCACCATTAACATTCAGTTTTTTGATGCCGATGCACCTAATACGGTCAAAAACTTTGTCGATCTGTCCGAAAAAGGCTTTTACGATGGCCTCAAATTTCACCGCGTTATCCCCGATTTTATGGTTCAAGGCGGCTGCCCTAACGGAGACGGTCGTGGGGGACCAGGGTACAAAATTAAGTGCGAAATTAACCCCAACAAGCACCTTGCAGGAACCCTATCGATGGCCCATGCGGGCAAAGATACGGGCGGAAGCCAGTTCTTTATTTGTCATTCGCCACAGCGGCACCTGGATGGCGTGCATACGGTCTTTGGTAAAACCGAAGATATGGACGTTGTCAACGCGATTCGTCAGGGCGACAAGATGTTGTCCGTCAAAATTGTGCCTGAATAGAAAATCTCTGGAACAATATTGACCGCACCGTGGGGCAAACTATTTTACGTCCCACAGTGCGGTGAGCCAAACAATCGGCTGGGTTAAGACGCTACACTGCTAGCGCGTTTTTTAGTACGCTTTTGTTCGTCCTTAGGCCTATGTT
>JBAUTA010001301.1:0-2313 GCA_049581985.1 Kovacikia sp. | reverse complement strand
CCCTGTGAGTCATCTTAATAGAATGAAAGGCTAGAGACTAGGGGCTAACCAACAATCGCTAAGATAGGATTCTGTCTATCCTACCTATCCCGCCGTGCATTCAACCGTCTCGCAAGCCATTCAACTGAATGTTTTAGTTCAAGGAGAAGGATTTCCTATCCTTTGTTTGCATGGCCATCCTGGGTCAGGTCGTAGTTTGTCTGTGTTTACACAACACCTTTCCAAACGGTTCAGGACCCTGGCACCGGATTTGCGGGGCTATGGAAATAGTCCGGCAAATCAGAATTTTGTGATGGCTGACCATTTGACTGATTTAGAGGCGCTGCTAGACCGCTACCAGATCGATCGCTGCCTGGTTCTGGGTTGGTCCTTGGGCGGAATTTTAGCCATGGAACTGGCTCTGAAGAAGCTGGAACGGGTAAGCGGTCTAATTTTAATAGCGACCGCAGCTCGTCCCTGGGGCAATCATCCTGCAATTTCCTGGCAGGACAATTTTTACACTGGGTTGGCGTCGATCGTTAATCGACTGACCCCCGGTTGGCAGTGGAATATTGATGCCCTCGGCAAGCGATCGCTTTACCGCTATTTGCTGCAGCAGCATACTCCGATCGCCTATCAGTATTTAGCAAAAGAAGCGATGCCAGCCTACCTGCAAACCTCCCGTCAAGCAACTCACGCCCTCTCGCTTGCCCTCAACCAGGGATATAACCGCCTCACCGAAATATCCCAAATTCAGCCTCCCTGTTTGGTTTTGGCAGGGTCAGAAGACCGACACATCACAGCAGCATCCAGCCAGGAAACCGCTCGTAGCCTACCTAATGCGGAATGGCACTGCTATCCAGATACGGCCCATTTGTTTCCCTGGGAAATTCCCCAGCAAGTGCTGGCAGAGATTGACAATTGGATTAAAGCTCATCCAGAGGTAGTAAGACCAATTTAAAAATACCAATTTAAAAAATAAAGGTGGGGGTGTGGGGGCTTCGCCCCCAGCCAGGGGTTCCACCCCTGCACCCCGTCCCCAATCTGCCCTGTTCGCTATTTAAATTGGTATAACGTCCTGTTCATTAGAAAAGCACAAGACAGAATGCACAAAGCAGAGGATAGTAGTCAGAAGATGCTGCGCCGATGGGGAGAGCAAGGGCAGATCTGTACTCCTCAATCCTCACTTGTAATATGAAACATTGGCAAAGATGTCGATTCTGGTCTTGTTGATTCAACTAGAACTGAATCAATTCACTGGTTGAATGCCTGCAAACAGGAGAAAATGCTTAGGGAAGTTTGAGAAACTATTCCTTATTGGCGGATGCCCATCCTATGAACGAATCGCTAATTGCATCCCTGCTGGAAGACTTGAAAAATTCTGATGAGTCAGTTCGAGACAGTGCAACCCAGAAACTCTGGCGTATCTGGTTTGAACAAAAGGGCTTTCTCGGTTTAGAAATTATTCGCCACGCTCAACTGCTGTTAGAAGCAGGAGAATTTCTTGACGCAGAAGAAACCCTAACTACATTAATTGAACATCAACCGGATTTTTCAGAAGCCTGGAATCGACGGGCAGTTCTTTACTATAGTCAGGGACGCTACAGCCAGGCGATCGCAGACTGCGAAATGGTGATTCAGCTTAATCCAGTTCATTTCGGTGCGTTGCACGGTTTAGGACTTTGTTATGCCGCTCTTGGCAATTACAGAGAAGCAATCTATGCCTTTCACAAAGCACTGGAAATTCAACCCTATTCAACAGCAAATCAACGCCTGATTTTGGAATGCACAGCAAGATTGAATTAGGCGATTTCCACGAAAGAAATTACCCAGCGTAATGGGGGCATCTTGCCCGCGTCGTAAGGGAGATGGTTACACTACGAAATAAATTGGGTAAATTCTTTATCTTTAAAAGAAATCACTTCCGAATTCACATCTGATAGGTAGCCAGGTGCAATTAAGCTAAAGATGAATGGCACTGACGCAAGCATTTTTGGATCGCTGAAACCTTTGATGTGCCGCAGGTTGGGCAGTGCCCACCAGCCTTAATTCAGTGCCATTCAGTTAAAGATGACTTTGGGGTGGAAGGGATTCCACCTTGCGGTTGAGGCATTCAGCGATCGCCCAGGCGAACCGCTGACGCCGGAGCCCTTACAGCCTGTTCCTGATCTGCTGTGTTTGCCGCTTAAGCTGGCATGAAAAAACGCTTCATCGAAAAACCTCCGGGAAACCCCCGACTTCAGGCGCGGGGAGGGATAGGAGCGGCAATTGAGCGGGGTTCGATACCCCCGAAATTGCCATACAATCTACGCATCTCACAGGTAAAATGTTAGG
>JBAUTA010001300.1:0-7032 GCA_049581985.1 Kovacikia sp. | reverse complement strand
GCCATCTCGAACGGGAGCCAGTGTAGTTGCGCAAATCCACGGTTTACCTGCCTTTTGGTAACGCCTCTCAAAACACAAAACTTCCCCTGCCAGCACACAGGCATTATTCTCCAGTCAAATTTTTAGGATATTGGGGGGCAGATTTAAGTCCTGTGGACGTTTATCGAGCAGATTCCCCCATTGCCCGATTGATATGGCATTTTGCATAATGTGGCGGCTTTCCGTGTCCGAGGCCCAAAATCCAAAAGGGAGGTTATTGACCAGCGCCCGCAACCGCGCCTCACTCTCTCGCAGGGCGTCTTCCGCCCGTTTTTGTTCGGTAATGTCAAAGTTGATGCCTAGCATCCCATAAATGTTGCCCCTGTCCTGAACGGGAGCCAGAATAGTTCTGCAAAAGTGGGTTCCCTGTTTATCTTCGTATTGGTAACCGGATTGCACAACTTCACCAGCCAGGGCATGGTTGTAGAGATCGCGCCACATCTCCAGAGCATCCGGAGTTAAATCAAGATCTTCCAGTCGTTTACCGATGACGGAACCCCACTGAGCAATATCCTTGGCATTTTGCAGAACATAGCGCCGATCGCGATCACAAACCCAGAAACAAAACGGCAGATTATCGACCAACCCCCGTAACCGGGCTTCGCTCTCGCGCAGAGCGATTTCTGCTTGCTGACGTTCTACAATCTCTGCTTGTAGCACCGTTGATAGTCAGCAACTCAAGGGTCCGAGCTTCCACTCTAGTTTCCAGTTCTTCGGTCAGTTCCTGAAATTTTGCCTCGCTTTGACGCAGGGCTGCTTCCCTCTGGTTGCGATCGTTGGGCCTATCCTGGGAGGCTTTTTCCGCCTGCGTTTGCTGTTTTTGAGTGATATCCTCAATCACAGAAACGATGCCCACCACTTTACCCTGGTCATCCTCCAATGGGATCTGGCTCACATCCAGCCAAATTTGCTGCCCATCTGCCTGCTGGGAGGATTCAAGCAGATGGTACTCCGCCCGGTTCTCTACGATCAGAGCCTGCTCTCGACTCTGCAAAAAGTTCGCTTCTCCGGTTGCCCACTGGACTTCTTTGACGGCTTTACCCACGATCTCGGCGGGATGCCCCAACCCAACCGCGTTGGCAAAAGACCGATTGCACCCCAAAAAGGTAGAGTTTGTATCCCTCCAGGCTACTGCCTGGGGCAACCGATCAATCACCTGCTGGAGCGTTATCAATGAAGCTTGCAGAGATTCTCTGGTAAAGGATGGTTGTACAGTATCTGCCTGCGATTGTTCAGGGGAGGGTGGGTGCATGGAGGGGGTGAGGATGGAGGGGAAAACACGATAGGGGATAGGGGGATATGCAGGTGGCACCAATCAACCATTGCCCATCGCCTTCCCCTGACCAAGGCTCAAGCTTTCTGGTTACTTTTCAGTTAAGGTCCAGGAGCCATCCCAACTGGCATCAGGTGGGTTCTGCAACCAGTGCTGGCAGCGACTCAGGTGTAGGGTGGCTGATTTATCGTTCTTGTCAAGGTTCAAAACAGTGCCAAATTCTGCCATCGCCATTGGGAAATTACGGTTCAGGTAATAGTCCCGTCCTTTGTGGTAGTGCTCAATAATCTGTTCCTTCTCTGAAGGCAGGGGGTCGCTCCTTAAACCCACCACTTCATAAACTTTGACGGGTTGATCTTTGCCTTTGACCTTGATGTAGTCCAGTTCTCGCGCCCAAACGAGATCGGCGCAGGGCCGATAGGTGTTCTCGCTAATCACAATATCGGTGCCATAGATTTTACTGGCACTTTCCAACCGAGAACCCAGGTTGACACCATCTCCGATCGCCGTAAACTCCATGCGTTTGCTGGAACCAATATTGCCGCTGATCACAATGTCAGAATTAATTCCAATGCCAATTTTGATCGGTTGTTGATGCTGAACAATCCGTTTGGCGTTGAATTCGGTCAGTCGCTCGCGCATCTCTAAGGCTGTTTTGACTGCCATCCACTCATGATCGTCCAGTGGCAGGGGCGACCCAAAAACGGCCATGATCGCATCGCCGATGTACTTATCCAGGGTGCCCTTGTGATCGAAAACCGCATCGACCATTGACTCAAAGTATTCGTTGAGCATTTCCACGACTTCTTCTGCCTTGAGGCTTTCGGTCAGGGTGGTATAGCTACGAATGTCGGAGAACAGGACGGTGACTTCCTTGCGATCGCCCCCCATTTTGGCTGCATCGGGGTTTTCTAAAAGCTGTTCCGCCAGTTCCTGGGTCATGTAGCGATACATCGTGCTTTTGAGCCGTTTTTCATCGCTGATGTCTTCCATCACCACCAGCGATCCTGAAACCCTGGTGCTGTCGTTCGCATCGGCGATCGTGTTGATGGACAAATTAATGCTGTGCTGTTCTCCTCCCAATACAGGTTGCAGCGTTTGGTCGGGATAATACTGGGTACGGCTTTTCTCGTCTTCGCCGCGCAGCGAAGCGTGAAACCATTTAGGAAAGTCGCCTTTCTCAATCTTGACCAACTCTTCTACCTGCTTTCCTTCGATCACATCCTGGCAGGATAATCCCAGAATTTGTTTAGCACTTTCGTTGACGGCGATAATTTCCCCTTCCCTATTGGTTGAAATCACACCGTTACTAAGCGATCGCAGAATGTCCCGTTGCATCTGCTCCTGTTGGCGCACCGTTTCAAACAGCTGCTTGACATTTTGAAACAGCTTGGCATTTTGCAGCGCTACGCCCGCCTGAATGTTGAAGGTTGCCATAAACTCCTGATCCGTCCGGTTGAAGCTGGCTTTCCAGCGCTCCGGGGCTTCCGGATAGTTTGCCGGATTGTAGGGTGGGTAATCGCCTTTCTTCGTTTTATTGACAAGTTGGGTCACACCAATCAACTGTCCATCAGTGTTAAACACAGGCATACATAGCATGCTACAGGTGCGGTAACCTGTCTTGCGATCGGTTTCTCTGGAGATCTGGGAGTTGTCATCCTCATACAGGTCAAAGGGAATGAGCAACGGTTCTCCGCTGGTGGCCACCTGCCCCGCAAAACCAGCGTCTTTGGGAATACGCATCTCTTGTAAAGACCCGTCCGCCACCTGAATTTTGGTCCACAACTGCTCTTCGTCGATCAGCCATAGCGTACTGCGGTCTGCATCCATCAGCTTTTTAGCTTCATCCATCACATTTTTCAGCGTTTCTTCCAGGTCCAGGCTGCTTTTGCTAAGAGATTGGGTGGCCTGGATCAGGGCATTGGCTGCCCGCTGTTTTTGGGTCGCCGCATAGAACGATCGGGATGATTCCAAAATTAACCGAATGGATGGCGCAAATTCTCTAAAAACTTCTTCGTCCTGGGTTGTGAAACCTTCTAAATCAATCCGCTGATTTAAGGGAAGACTGGAATCGGCATTTTTCTTTAGTTTGTTGATTAATTGGATGACGGCAACCAGATCACCGGTTTCACTCAACAGAGGCAGAGCAAGCATGGTATAGGTGCGGTAGCCCGTATTTTTAAACTGAATTTTTGCCTGGTCCGAACGCGGGTCATCATGGAAATCGAAGGGAATATTGATGGTTTTCTTATAGGTGGCAACTTCACCCGCAATTCCTTTCTTGGTGTTAACCCGAATCTCTACAGAGCCTCCCCCTTCCTTCGCAACTGTGGTGTACAGTTCATTTTTCTCTTCATCTAGCAAAAAGATTGTTGTCCGATCCGCATTCAGTAATTCACCAGTCTTAGCGGTAATGGAGCTAAGCATTTCCTCCAGAACAGCATCAAACCCTTGCATATCAAGCATTGACAGGGTTTGATTGACAATCTCTAGCTTCTGCTCAACCCCGGTCACGACTTCCTTAAATTTTTCCTGCGTCAGCGGTGCCAGGAAGGATCGGAACGTGCCACTGGTTGTAGTTAAAGCGCCCCCTCTTGAGCCAGGGCGCTCATTCCTTGAGGCATCTAAGGAAGCCATATCCGGCTCAATCCAACTTTCCTTGCGAGATCGCATATCACTCACAATCTCACTGGCAACCGCTTCGCTCTGGTTAGGAAGCACTTCCACGTCATCAGCCAATATGTCGATCGTCTTGTCGCTACGGTTTTTGTCAGGTAGATGCGGCGATGTAGCTGTCATATATCACTCAAAATATGGCTAGGAGTTAACAAGTACCTTTAACAATGCATCCCTGAAAGGGTTACCTAATTAATGCCGCACCAGAAGAATGAGTCCGTTGCTCAACCAGGCTGACCAACAGCCTATTCAGGCTATTTAGACCAGGGTTGCAAATCATCAATTTTGCACCCTGGGGAAGGGGAGGCTTCGTCCCCAGAAGGGGGTCTCCCCTCTCTAGCACTCTCCAAAACGTTCGGTTTGATCTACCAGTAGGATGATTCTGGCACTCTAATGTGAAATTGTGTGTACTGATGCTTACCATTGACACCCTATAAGCGCCTCTCCTTGACAGGATGCCCACTCCTAAGAAATTCCACTCGTTTAGATAATTTTCTTTAGGGTCTGCCCCTTCCATACTGACAGAGTTCAAAGCTACTCGTCCTCACACTTTATCGCTACGTTAATAAAAATTGGAAAAGGAAAAGGAATAGGGGGGCAGAGTAGGGAGAATTAAACATTAACGTTGCCTTTTGCCTTTTGCCTTCTGTCTCCTGCCTCCTGCTTCTCAGATCATCAGGACTTTCGGGAGAGCCTGGTTTTACTTGAGTTTGGTTTTGATGTTGGCTTAACCTGGGTTTCAGGGGCAGGATTTGGCGTTATCCCATCGTCGGAATGCATTTGACGCAGACTGGCCGCTTGCGTTAACAGGGATTCAGCAAACGCGATCGCCTCCTGGGCTGATTGCCCCCCTGCCAGTTGGGCCAGTTCTTCCCGCCGTTGCTCGTTGTCCAGCGGCATAATCCGAACGACGGTGCGAATGTTGAGGGCATCGGCAGGCGGAAGTTGGGAATCGGGAATTGGCGCAGGTTGGACTTTGGCTTTTGAGTCTTGTATTGAAGAACTTTCTCCATCTTTAAGCTTCCTTCGCCCTTCGTCTGTGCTTACTTTTGTGCTTACCCTGTCCTGCCCTCTGCTGCCTGCTTTCTGTCGCTTGCCTGCGGGTTCCGGATTGCTCTGCCCCTCACCCCTCTCCACTTGCCCATTGCCAATCACTTCCTTACTCACCCTGAAATGCTGATCCGCCATTGCTGCCACGATCGGTTGGTGGGTAACACAGAGAACCTGATGGCGGAGGCTGAGTTGGTGTAGCTTTTCGGCGATCGCCTGAACAACCCGTCCTGAAACCCCGACATCAATTTCATCAAATACAAGGGTACCAACGGGATCAATCTGGGTAAAGCTAGCCTGGAGTGCCAGCAGGAATCGGCTCATCTCACCACCGGAGGCAATCTCAGTCAGGGGTTGCAGGGGTTCGCCAGGGTTGGGGCTAAACAGGAAGGTAACCTGATCTGCTCCCACCGCAGACGGAGAACAAGGGGTCAGTTTGACCTGGAACTGAACCTTTTCCATGGCTAAAGGTTTGAGTTCGGCCACCAGACGTTCCTCTAAATCGCCTGCGGCGACTTGCCGCAGGTGAGTCAGCTCAGCACAGGTCTGAATTAGCTCAGCCTGACGGTGTTGATACCCCTGTTCCAGCTCCTCTAAAGACTGCCCCCCGCCTGTCAGTTCTTCTAACTCAACTTGCAAACGCCGGTGGAGGGCGATCGCGTCTGCCAGCGTGGGACCATATTTGCGGCAGATCTGCTTAAGCTCCCCAATCCGCTCCTGCACTTCCTGCAACCGCTGTGGATCCGCCTCAATACTTTCACCATAAAGATTAATCTCCCGCCCAGCTTGCTCCACCTGCATCAGCGCACTACTGACCAGATCCAAAATCGGTTGCAGCAAGGGATCATACTCCACCATCCCCTGCAAGGTTGCTTCCGCATGACCGAGCAAATCACCACAGGCCTGTCCACCGCTTTCGTTTTCATAGAGAATTTGATAAATCTGATAGCTATGCTGTTGCAACTCTACGCTGTGACTAAGGCGGTTGCGCTCTATCTCCAGTTGCTCTAACTCGTCAGCTTCAGTCAGGTTTGCGGCATTAAGTTCTCGAAGTTGATACTCAAACAGGTCAAGCTGTTGTAACCGATCTTGCTCAGACTTTCGACGTCTTTCGAGGGCCTGGGAGGCTTGCTGATAAGCCATAAAAGTAGTAGCAACCTGTTCCCGCTGGTGAACCAGGGGATCTCCGCCGTAGCTATCTAGCCACTCTCGCTGGAGGGCCGGTCGCCCGATTTGAACAGTCTGTCCTTGAGCGGTGATCTCCACCAGTCGATCGCGTAATTGCTCCATCTGCTGCTTATTCACCGGCACCCCATTGACGCGCGATCGGCTCCGCTGGCTCCCCTGGGTAATAGCAATTTCCCGGCTACAAACGACGAAATTGGCTTCCTTCAATAACTGAATATCCTGGTGCTCTAACCAGGCAGCCAAACCTGAATCCATCTGGAAAACTGCCTCCAACCAGGCTCGCTCTGCCCCAGTTCGGACAGCACGACTGGTAACCTTTCCACCCAAAACAGCATCGATCGCGTCCAAAATGATTGATTTACCCGCGCCCGTTTCCCCGGTCAGAACCGTTAACCCCGCACCCAAATCCAAATCCAGGTGATCAATCAGGGCAAAATTTTCAATCCGCAAGGAACGCAGCATGGGCAAGCAGGGGTGGAGAGGAAGTGGGCGGGAAAGCAGGAAAAGCAAGCGGGGAATAAATTTAAAGCGCTAGCTAATGCTTCTCATGAATGCTTCTAAAGTACAACTTCAAGCGCAATTCAGATTGATAGTACCTCAGTACTTTCACCTGTCTCCCCTCCATTTTCACCCTTTATCCTTCATCCTTCACCTTCATCTTTATCCTCCTCCTATCTTTCTACTATCTTTCACGTTTGTCCCCAGTCTCTTCCCCCATCCCCTAAAATTGTTCTGCCCTCCCCCTTTCCCCCTCTCCCTCTTTCCCTCTTCTAGCCGTCACCATACTGGTTAGGACAGGGTGCAGG
>JBAUTA010001299.1:0-3328 GCA_049581985.1 Kovacikia sp. | reverse complement strand
TCAAATTACTGGCACGATAACGACGGTGCAGTTGGGTGACTGCAAGTAACCCTGGCGTCCACCCCAGTGTTAAGCTGTTAAGCATTTAAATTGCATGATTATGGCTCTGAAGCCCTTGCTGCAAGGCAAGTGGCTCGGAAATTTAGATGACGATCAGCTTAGTTGCTATCGTAGCCAGGGATGCTTTCTGGTTCGTCTGTTGATGTGGCTATCCAATCCTGCAATGGGGCAAGTGCCAGGATTGCGTCGGCGTAATTCCTGGAAACTGGATCCAGGGAAACGTTATAGGTGACAAACCGCAGGACTACTGGGGCAAACATTGCATCTGCGATCGCAAATTCCCCAAACAAAAAATTGCCGTCCCCACCATAGGTTTGGCGACAGTCTCGCCAGATAGCAGTAATCCGGTCTATGTCCCGTTGCACAGCAGACGTCAAACCTCTGCCAGGAAATCGAGCCCGAATATTCATCGGCAGGGTTTCTCGCAGGGCAACAAACCCGGAATGCATTTCAGCACTGATGGAGCGGGCGATCGCCCTTGGCCTGGAGGCTTGAGGTAACCAGTTTAAATCTGGAAACTGCTCCGCCAGGTATTCCAGAATTGCCAGCGAATCCCAAATGGTGAGATCGTCATGCAAGAGCGCGGGCACTTTCCCTGAGGGCGAATAATGCCGGATTTTTGCTGGAGCTTCCGGTGTGTATAGGGGAATCCGAATTTCTTCAAACTCCAAGCCAAATTGCTTCATTGCTAACCAGGGCCGCAGGGACCAGGATGAATAGTTTTTGTTGCCAATAACCAGCGTCAGACCCATGGAGCGATTCTTCCTTACTGATAAAGTTGCTGTTCGATCCACATGCGGATCTCTAGTTCAGAACCAGAACACATCGATCGTCCGGTCAACGGACTGTAAGCCTGCCAATAAAAGTTTCCAAACCGATCCACTTTTTGACGAACCTGGATATCACCCAAATTTGTCAGCCAGTGCATCCAAGATTGCCAAATCCGAGAAATAATAACCAGGGGAGAATGGGGCTGTGCTTGAGTGTGGGTAGGTTTCTCTGTAGCGTTTGACTGGGTTCCAACCTTTTTCATGGGAGCGATCCCTCTATTGCTTCAATATCGCTACCTTACTTCTGTCTCAGAGAGGAATCAAAACATCCCTTGCATGGTTTCTATAAACAGGATTTATAGATTTTTTCATAAATACCCTTTATAGATAGACTTAAACATGCCCTATTCCTGGTTTCTACCTTTTGCATTCTGCTTTTTATAGCGGGTTGCACTTGGGTGAAGTACAGAAATGTGAGGCACAGTGGGGCGCGAAGCACCCTCACTGTACTTTACACTCTTGAAAAGGGCTATACCTTCTGCGTTCTAACGCTCTCCTTTCCTTACCATCCTTGCCGATGAATCTCTCCCAAATTCGTGCCTTATTAGCTGTAGCCGATTTTGGCAACTTTAGTGAAGCGGCTCTGGAATTGCAGCTTTCCCAACCTGCCATTAGCCATGCGATCGCCACCCTGGAGACAGAGTTAGGTGTGCCGCTGTTTTCTCGAGGTCGGCATGGGGCGGTGTTGACCCCTGCGGGCGAGCGGATTATGCAGCATGCGCGGCAGGCTTTGCAACATTTAGACTTGATGCAGCAGGAAGCGAATTTGCAGCGGGGGTTACAGGGGGGCAGGGTGCGGATTGCTTCCTTTCGCAGTGTGGCAACCCATCTGTTGCCCAAGGTGATTGCTCAGTTTCGCGATCGCCATCCGGATGTCACAGTTACCATCATCGAGCGTCCCGATTATCTAGATGTGGAGCAATGTTTACGGGAAGGTCGGGCAGATATTGGAATTACTTACCTACCTACCAACCGCGAGTTTGAAGCCTGGGAACTGCTGCGAGATGACTATCTGGTGCTGCTGCCACCCGCAACGACCGTAAAAAGTTCCCAAGTTACCTGGGAGGAATTGGCAGAGTTTCCCCTAGTTCAGCTTCCTTGTTTACCCTGTGGGCGAATTCTCCACAATTACCTCAAAAAATTAGCGCCCCCAATGAATACTGCCAGTGATATTCAGGAAGATTCAACGATCGTCAGTATGGTGGTGCAAAATCTAGGAGCCGCAATCCTGCCCCGTCTGGCAGCCGAACCCATTCCCAGCACCGTAATCGTTCATAGTTTGCCAACCCCCCTGCAACGGGTAATTGGGGCAGCCGTTTTGTCCAGCGCCCTGCATATCCCAGCAGTCTTCGCTTTCCTGGAAATGCTCAGGAAACTGGATCTGGAAAAGTTAGCTAGCATTCCCTCGGCATAAGTAGGTAGCTCTAATTAATTGTAAGCAGGGGGAGTGGGGGCTGCGCCCCCAGGCAGGGGGTTCCACCCCCTCCACCCCCAAACTCATCTTTTATTTAATTGCGCCCAGCTACTTAGTGCTTGTAGCTTTTGCCTTTGGATGACTCCAATCAAAGGTTGCATTTTCATCAAAATGGCAGTCCTAAATCAGTTATGAGTTTGAGCGGCTTTGTGAGCCAGGATTCCAGTGGAATCCTGGCTCGCAATCCAAATAGGAGCGCTATATCAGGCCAGGTCTTTGCTGTTGCCCCTACTTTGGAGATAGATAGAAAGTAGTACTTCCAGGGTTAGAAATCCTGTCAGCAGGCAATAATGCCCAACAGGTCTGGTTATTCTGAAGCTGTAGTGGCAATGCTAACGAAACCATATGGACACCGTTCAGTCTTCGTCTACCCGACGCAAAGAAATCCTGCGAGGGGTACTCTCGGTAGCAATCATCATCGTTGGGATTACCCACTTTATCAGACCCGAACAATACGCCAGAATTGTGCCGCCCCAGCTTCCTAATCCGGTGGCATTAGTGTATATCAGTGGTTTTTTTGAAATCTTGGGCGGAATTGGCTTGTTAATTCCCTTTGTGAGCATAGCCGCTGCCTGGGGCTTAATCGCATTGTTTATTGCTGTCTTTCCCGCCAATATCAATATGGCAATGAACAGTATTGCGATCGAAGGGATTCCCCATCACCCGCTGCTCTACTGGTTCAGGTTGCCATTTCAAGCCGTCCTGATCGCCTGGGCATGGTGGTATACCCGCAAACCAAAAGCGTAACTGGGATGTTGGCTGCTGACGAGCTTCTTGAAGGTTTAAGTTGCTCGTATTATGTCTTCCCACCAGCGCAATAAGAAATGGTTTCGATGTGGCATGTAACCTGCTCGCCCGATCTCTAGAAAGGATAGGTAACCTCTGATGTCATTTGCTCCCGCGTCTTTTGGATAGGGTTTGTGGGCATTGCTGAATGGCACTATGATTTCGCTGAGTTTTGGAC